>CAMWUH010000022.1 GCA_947177325.1 uncultured Bacteroidales bacterium | reverse complement strand
CCTGGCCCGGCGTTGCCATGAGCAAAGTTTCCGGCAACATCTGGATGTACGACTGTCCCGAAGGCACTATCGGTTGCTTGTTTAACGCCGGCGACGGTGACAACACCAAGACTGCTGACATGGTTGCAACTCACAACCACGTTTATACAACCGCCGGTGATCAAGGCGTTTACAATGGCGAAAACCCCAACCCCACTCCCACACCCGCTCCTACTCCCGGTGACGGCGTACGTATCTACTTCGACAACAGCAATTCCAACTGGACAACTCCTCACATCCACTACTGGGGCAACACCGAATCACCCTGGCCCGGCGTTGCCATGAGCAAAGTTTCCGGCAACATCTGGATGTACGACTGCCCCGAAGGCACTACCGGTTGCTTGTTTAACGCCGGCGATGGCGACAACACCAAAACCGCTGACATGGTTGCAATTCACAACCACGTTTACACAACTGCAGGCGACCAAGGCGTTTACAATGGCGAAAATCCCAATCCTAATCCCAACCCCAACCCCGATCCCACTCCCGGTCCCGTAAACATGCCCGCCAAACTCTATATCCTCGGCAACCTCTCGGTAGGTTCATGGACTCCTAACAATGGCGTTGAAATGACTAAATCAGGCAATACTTTTGTTGCTGAAAACGTTCAATTCGTTGCAGCCTCAGGCGAATCACTCTGCTTCTTCAACCTTACCGACGCACTCGGCGCCGACTGGAATGAACTCAACATGACCGCCAATCGCTACGGCTCTGCAACCGAAGGTGTAGAACTCTACAACAACTCTGCTTCCGACATGGTAGCTTACCTTAACAATGTAGATGCAATGGGTTGCTTGTCATGGGCTGTTGCTCCCGGTACTTATAAAGTAGTAGCTGACTTCGAAAATATGACTATCACAGTTATTTCCGGTCAAACCGGCATCGACGCTATCCTCGGCGAAATCAACGACGAAGCTCCCGTTTACTACAACCTCCAAGGTGTTCGAGTAGCTGAACCCACTTCTGGTCTCTACATCGTTCGTCGCGGCAACAAAGTTTCTAAAGAAATCATCCGCTAATCACTATTAGCTTCTCACTTACAAAAAAGGCTTTGCTCTCGGGCAAAGCCTTTTTTATTTGCAAATTTTCAAATATTAAGCTATCTTTGCACAATAAATCGTAAATCAACAGTTTTATAACCATTTATGGCAACTACAGCAGATTTTAAAAACGGTATGTGCCTCGACATCGATGGCAACTACTTCTTTATCGTAGAATTCCTTCACGTGAAACCCGGCAAAGGCCCGGCTTTCGTTCGCACCAAACTTAAAAACGTTAAAACCGGTCGCGTTATCGACAAAACCTGGAACTCCGGTGTAAAAGTCGACGAAGTTCGCATCGAGCGTCGCCCCTATCAATATTCCTACAAAGATGACATGGGCTATCACTTCCTCCACACCGAAACATGGGAAGAAATCGTGTTGCCGGGCGAGTCAATCGATGGCGTTCAATTCCTCAAAGAAGGCGATATCTGCGAAGCTAACGTACAAGCTGCAACTGAAGAAATCCTCACTTGCGAGATGCCTGTTAACGTTGTCCTCGAAGTAACCTACACCGAACCCGGCCTCAAAGGTGATACCGCTACAAACACCCTCAAACCCGCTACAGTTGAAACCGGTGCTGAAGTGCGTGTTCCTCTCTTCATCAACACAGGCGACAAAATTCGCGTCGACACTCGCGACGGCTCTTACGTTGAGCGCGTAAAAGCATAATTTCTATTCTATCATTTTTAGAAAGAAAGGTTAGTTACTAAAGATAATGTAATCAAGGGTCGCCAAAACTGACGACGACGTTGATTACCCTTCCAATAATTTACAGCTTGCAAAGCGACTCCATCTTTTGGGGTCGCTTTTTTTTATAAATCCACGCTTTTTTTGAAAATGATAACTAAAAAAGTGTCGCAACACTTCTATATTCCCCAAAAAATAGCTAAATTTGGCAATAAATTGGTATAAAATATACCAAAGTGTATATAGCAACGATGAACGAGGAATCACTCAGCAAATTATATCTTAAAGACACCGCCTTTCAAAATCTCATGCAAAGGCGCATCTTCAACGTGCTTTTAATCGCCTCACCCTACGACGCTTTCATGATGGAGGAGGATGGCCGCGTTGAAGAGCAACTCTATTTCGAATACGTTGCCCTAAATCTGAGCTCCCCTCCGCGCGTTACCCGCGTTTCTCATATCTCTGAGGCCTTGGCTGCATTAAACGACAAGCACTTCGACCTCATCATAGCCATGCCGGGAGTTGACATCTCGGAAACATTTACCGGAGCCCGCGAAATCAAGGCACTTCACCCCGATATCCCCATTGTGGTGTTGACTCCATTCTCAAA
Source organism: uncultured Bacteroidales bacterium (assembly GCA_947177325.1). Classification (GTDB taxonomy): domain Bacteria; phylum Bacteroidota; class Bacteroidia; order Bacteroidales; family Muribaculaceae; genus JAGBWK01. Next base: position 12,919 of record CAMWUH010000022.1, on the reverse strand, counting down.
GGAAGTCTCTCGTCGATTGTCCAACGAGGACTTCTCAGGCATCGACTATGTGTTTTCATGGCTTGGCAACGTTGACTTGCTCCTCGCTATAATCAAGCTGCTCGAGGACCGCATGAACGCCGACAACGACATTCTCGACGTTGGTGTGCAAATGATCTTGCTCGTTGAGGACTCCGTGCGCTTCTATTCCTCAATTCTCCCCCACCTGTATAAGTTCCTGCTCAAGCAGTCGCTGGTGTTCTCAACCGAGGCTCTCAACGAACATGAACAGATGCTCCGTATGCGCGGACGCCCCAAAGTAATGCTTGCCCGCACCTACGAGGAAGCTATCGAGCTATATAATAAATATGGTGAGAAAATATTGGGTGTCATCTCCGACGTCTCGTTCATGAAAGACGGCGTTAAAACAAAAGATGCCGGCTTGCAGCTGGCTCGTTATTTCCGGTCACGCGACCCCTACCTCCCGATTATCATAGAGTCGACCGAAAGCTCTAATGCCGACTTGGTGGAGGAATTTTCAGGTGTTTTCCTCGATAAAAACTCAAAGAAACTACCGGTTGATTTGGGCAAGGCCATCATGGACAACTTTGGCTTCGGTGATTTCATTATGCGCGATCCCATTACCGGGAAAGAAATCATGCGCATTAAATCGCTTAACGAGATGCAGAAAAACATTATGAAGTTTCCTGCAGGCTCGCTTTATCACCACGCTTCACGCAACGACATATCGCGTTGGCTCTATTCCCGCGCTATGTTCCCGATTGCCGACATCATCAAAGAACATCGCTTCAACGGCATGGAGGAAACCGCCGCCGTTCGTCAGCTCTTCTTTGACCTGATTGTAAAATACCGCAAAATGAAAAACCGCGGTGTTGTGGCGGTGTTCCGCAAAGACCGTTTCGACCAATACTCTAACTTTGCCCGCATTGGCCAAGGTTCTCTTGGAGGAAAAGGTCGCGGTTTGGCTTTCATCGACTCTATCATCAAAGAAAACCCGATATGCGACAACTTCGACGGCGTCACTATTCAAATACCTCGCACTGTCGTTATCTGTACCGATATTTTCGATGAGTTCATGAGCGCTAACGATCTCTATCCGTTGGCCCTCTCCGACGCCCCCGACGAGGAAATTCTCAAAGCTTTTCTCGCGGCCAAACTCCCCGAGCGCTTGATCGACGACTTTATGTCGCTCTTTGAAGTAGTTGACCGCCCGTTGGCCATTCGTTCATCCTCGCTTCTCGAAGACTCCCATTATCAGCCTTTTGCCGGAATTTACTCCACATACATGATACCCCATGTCGATGACCGCAAGATTATGCTCCGCCTGCTTGCCGACGCCGTCAAAGGTGTGTATGCTTCCGTTTTCTACGCCGACTCCAAAGCCTACATGACTGCCACTTCCAATGTCATTGACCAGGAGAAAATGGCCGTCATAATTCAAGAAGTTGTTGGCGAAACTACAGGTAAATATTATTTTCCGTCATTCTCAGGCGTAGGCCGCTCGCTTAACTACTATCCCATCAACGATGAACAGCCGGAAGACGGAGTGGCCGAAGTCGCCATTGGTCTCGGTAAATATATCGTTGACGGAGGACTGGCTCTGCGATTCTCCCCTCGTCACCCGCAAAAAATATTGCAGACCTCCACTCTCGATTTGGCTCTGCGCGACACCCAGACTCGTCTTTGCGCACTTGACATGACCAATATCGACGACAACTTCAAAGTTGACGACAGCTTTAATATCGCCTCGCGCCGGGTACAGGAATTTGCTGACACGCCCGCTCTGAAATATTTGGTTTCAACATTCGACCCCAACGACCAGGTTATCCGCGACACCGATAAAGGTTTCGGCCGAAAAGTTGTTACTTTCGCCAACATTCTTCAGCACGACGTTTATCCCATGGCTAAAGCTATCGACTTTATGTTGGTTAACGGACAGGCCAAGATGCAACGTCCGGTCGAGATTGAATTTGCCGGAATGATTGACCACAACGCCTCGTCAACTTCCAAAGGAAAGATTTACTGGCTGCAGATTCGCCCGATTATCGACCGAAAAGAATTGGTTGACGACTCTGTTTTATCCACTCCCGACGACCAACTCATCCTGAAATCCAACACTGCACTCGGGCATGGCAATATCGATGGAGTCAAAACGATAGTTTACGTGCGCCCCGACACATTTAATTCTCTCAACACTCCGCGCATGGCAGAGGAAATCGAGCGACTCAACCGCCAATTCGTAGCTGACCAGGAGCCCTATATCTTGATAGGTCCGGGCCGATGGGGCTCAAGCGACCCGGCTTTGGGTATTCCCGTCAAATGGCCATACATTGCAGGAGCCAAGCTGATAGTCGAGGCCTCACTTTCCAACTATAGGATTGAGCCTTCACAAGGCACTCACTTCTTCCAAAACCTTACCTCATTCGGCGTTGGATATTTCACAATCAATCCTCACTCCGGCGATGGCATTTACGACATCGATTTTCTCAACTCCCTGCCGGCTTCTTACGAAAGCGACTATTTCAGGGTTGTAAAGGTCGATGCGCCATTGAAAATAGCAATAAACGGGCGCAAGGGAGTCGGCATCGTTATCAAGCCCGATACCTCCACAGAAGTGACTGAAGAGCGAGATGATGCAACGTTTAACCAACTTACCGAATAACCCGTATATCTCTCCCCTATCTACAATTAACGCAACAAGAATCCTACCCACCATCAACATATAATGGCATTATTCTCCAAATTAAAACGAGCTTTCGGCTTCGGACCTGATGATATCGATGATGACTTCACCGACTATCCCTCGGCTGAGGTAACGCCGCTGAAAAGTGACAATCCTACATCCGATATGACTGCCGAAACCATTGAAAGCACCTCAGCTGCTAATGTGTCTTCAGTACCCGAAATTGACACTACACCCCCTGATGCCATTTTCCAATCGGTAGTAGAGCTGTTTAATCAACAGTTGCCACCCTTCATCAAGGAAAATCTTGACACGGAAGCTCAACGAAAAGCTATATACGATGCCCTTTCCGACTCAATGAAAAAATATGTTGCTGACTTGCAACATCAAGCTGAGGAAGTCACCGAACTGCGCTGGCGCAACGACCGCAACAAATTGCAACGTCAGATGGCAGAGATTCGCGAGCGCTCTCAACAAATTGAAGACTCCGCCACTGAGGTTAAGCAACAACAGCTATCTTCCGAACGACGCAAACGCGCCCTTGACGCCAGAGTACAGGAACTCCAATCTAAAATCGACTCACTCGAAGCCGAAAAAGAACAATATGAGCTCGAAAACAAAAGCCTCGTCAACAAACTGCGCACAGCATCCGTACAGGAACAGGATATCAAAGACCTGACGGAAGAAAACGCTCGCCTAAACTCCGAAATACTTAAATTAAGGAAGGCCGGCGCTACCTCTGATAATGCCGACCCGGATGAAATCACAGTGGCTGACAACGCTGAGGTTGAACAATTGACCGCAACAATTGCCGAGCTCAATCAAAACATCGATAGCTTGAAAGCCGACAAGGCCCAACTGCTTGACGACGTTACGCTTCTGAAAAAGCGCTGTGAAATAGCCGACTCGATGATTAACGACCTTAACCATCGTGCCTCAGCAGCCCAGTTGACTCTGAAGCAACGTGATGAGCAAATGGAAGCAATGACTGATGAGTTGGAAACTCTTCGTCAAAATAATACACCTGAAGCAACTGACACCATTGCCGAGCTTGCAGAGGCAAATGACAAGCTAACTGCGCTGACTCAGCAACTCGAAGTTTCAGCATCAGAACTTAAGAATACGAAGAATAAACTTTCCGAGACCGAAGATCAGCTGGCCGATGCCAACGATGAGCTCGATGAGGCTCGAAACGCTATGGAGCTCTTCGAACAAACTCTTTCTCAATTTGAGGAAATTAAAGAGAACAAAAATAAAGCAATAGCTGAGTTGAAAGCTCAGGTTGAGAAACTCGGCGCTGATGTTGCTCAACTCAACGATGATAAAGCAAGACTCGCAAAAGATAATGATGACTTGAAGGCTGAAAACAGGTCGCTCAAGGACACAATCCATAACAATCTGACCCGTCAGGCTGAAGCCGAAGCCGCTTTGAGAGCGGAAATTGATAAGCTCAGAGTAAGCAACACCTATGGTGGACGCTCAAAACGCGGTCGCCCATCTTCAAAAGCGGCAGAAAAACCTTTGGACGATTCATTAGATAACACTGACTGGCTTATATCATCACCGCCTCCCGGCGAGCAATCCCGTCCAACATCAATTTCCGATTCAGAGTTTGGCTACCATGAGCCTAAACGGAAAGACCCTCCCGCCGAAAACTCCTCCCAAATGCTTTTATGGTAATCCATTCAAAGCCTGATTCACAGCAAGTTGAATAACGAACCGAAATAGCATCAAACGATAAAACAGCATCTACTATAATATGAGAAAACTGCTCACCGCCATCGCTCTGACGGCATCAATCATATCTGCTTCCGCAGCCTCGCCAATTGTCAGCGAGATTGCTGATTTTGTGTATCCCGCTAACTATTGCCCCACCGGAGCAATCAGCAATTTTATGCCGGATGATTCAGGCTATCTGGCAGCTAATGCCGATAACACAAAAATTGTGCTTTATGATATCGCAACCGGCAATGAAATTTCAACCGTATTTGATGCTTCCCACACTCGCGAAAACAGCATTAATTCGTTTGACCACTTTATTATAAGCCCTGACGGGTCGCGATTGCTGATCGCTACGGATGTCAGCTCAGTTTACCGCAGGTCGTCGACAGCTAAATATTATACATTTGACATAAAGCGTAACATACTCCGACCGTTGTCGCGCGAATGCGATCGTCAACAAGCTCCGCTATTTTCTCCCGATAGCCGCATGGTGGCTTTTGTCGCTGATAACAACATCAAACTTCGCAAACTTGACTACGACACTGAAATTTTTGTTACTGACGACGGCGAGGCAGGCAAAATCATCAATGGTATTCCCGACTGGGTTTATGAAGAGGAATTTTCCACCAACTCTTTAATGACATGGAGTGGTGACAGCTCTGTGTTAGCCTTCATAACTTCTAACGAAACAGATGTTCCTACCTACTCTTTCCCCCTTTATCGAGGCGCATGCCACCCAATGGAGGAATATACTCTCTACCCCGGTTCATTCAGCTACAAATATCCGGTAGCCGGCGAACCCAATTCATCAGTGTCACTTAAAAGCTACGACGTTGCAACCAGAAAGATTGTAGAAATAAATTTTGGCGACAAGTCAACTTACTATATTCCTCGCATTGAATTTGCTCCCGGAACTTCAACGCTTTTAGTGACTACTCTCGATCGCTCGCAAACTCGATTGGAAATTTATTCTGCCAATCCGAAATCTACTGTTACAAAGTCAATTCTCGTGGAGCAAGCCAACTGCTGGATTGACCCTATCGCTTATGAAAACCTGGTAGTTACCCCCACTTCGTTCATTCTCAACTCATCACGCTCGGGGTATAAACACCTTTACGAATATTCGCTCACCGGCTCACTTTTGCGCCAGATAACTGACGGGGAAGCCGAAGTAACCGAATGTTACGGGATTGACAAAGACGGTAATCTGTATTACCAGATGGCGGCCCCCACTCCACTCGACCGAACCGTTTATTGCCTTAACACAAAAGGAAAAACCAACATAATCGGCAAAGAAAGCGGCTACACCTCTGCCACATTCTCCCCCTCACTTAATTATTGCGTAACCACTCACTCCGACATCACAACTCCTCCGGTGTCAACTCTGTCACACTCCAACGGCAAGCAGTTGCGACAGTTGAGCGATAACGCAACTTTTACCTCTAAGGTAAGCTCTTTGCCCGAAAAGAAATTGATTACAGTCAACTCTGACGGAGTTATCCTAAATGCGTGGCTTATGCTTCCGCCCAACTTTGACTCAGGCACCAAATATCCGCTGATTATGACACAATACAGCGGACCCGGCTCACAATCAGTGCTCAATCGCTGGGCACTCGACTGGGAACAATTCGCAGCCACCAAAGGCTTCATTGTAGCATCAGTCGACCCCCGCGGAACAGCTAATCGCGGACGCGATTTCATGGATGTGGTTTACCGTAATCTCGGCTATTACGAAACTATTGACCAAGTTAACTCGGCAAATTATTTCGCATCGCTCTCTTACGTCGACAGTGACCGTATTGGCATTTGTGGATGGAGCTATGGCGGATATGAAACTCTGATGTGCGCGACCCAACCGGCTAATCCGTTTAAAGTAGCAGTTGCAATTGCACCTGTAACCGATTGGCGCTTTTACGATACCATTTATGCCGAGCGATATATGCTGACCCCTCAGGAAAATCAAGATGGCTATCAAGCATCCGCCCCTCTCAACCGAACCCGTAATCTGTCGACCAAACTGCTTTTAATGCACGGCACGGCCGATGATAACGTTCATCTGCAAAACACACTTGAATTCGTGTCGCAGCTCCAACTCGACGGCACTCTCTGCGATATGTTGCTTTTCCCAAATATGAACCACTCAATCAACGGCTGCAACGCGCGCGCAGTGGTATATGGCAACATGATGCAATATTTCATTAATAATTTATAGTCAACCGAGTCTCTAAATATTTAACGGCGCCACAAGTCGCTTCGTTTAATGCAATCATATATCTTGATTGACTTCCAACTCTGATAATCTCAAAATGTCAAATTATACATTCCACCGACAACGTGCTTTCTATCACGGCTTCCTATCGCTCTGGCGCTATTGGGCGCTTAGTGTGCTGTTTATGACTATTCCCTCAATAGTTTCACCCTTCATTGCCGCCAAATGGCTACCGATTATCGGGCTCGTTCTGGCGGGAGTGCTGATATTTCTCGACCGCACCAACCGTCTGACTCAAAGCCCCGTCTGCTTCCGTCTTCCGTTCATCGTAGGTTTGAGTTTAGGCATCACAGCCGTTATCATGTGTATCATGTTGAATATCAATCCCGATATGGCAGGCTCGCCTCATCCGGGCATCAACACCCCTAACCCACTGCTCAACATTCTGATTAAGTCACCAGTCAACATTGTGTTGGCAGCTTACTATCTGCTTCGCGGCGAGAAATCTTTTTACTGCCGCGCGTGCAAAATGCGAAACACCAATATTGTTGACCGCGGTGTGCTCGGAAATATATTCAGCAAAGAAGCCTACTTCCAAATCAAGCTTTTCCTGGTGATTTCAATCATCAATGGCCTGGTTACATGGGGATATTACCATTTCATGTATATCAGCATTAACATAAATGCCTCCGACAGATATTTCATGACCTTCTTCCCTGTGTCAATGTTCGGAATGAGCGTAATCTACGTTGCTTCTCGCTACTACACCATGTGGAATTATTATCGCGGTCAACGCAATCTGTGGAAACATGTTGAATCAACTGCCACAACCTTGAGATATATAATAATCAATAACGAGAAAATTTTATTGGCAGCCCCTTCAGAAATCAACCCCGATAAAGAATTTATCACAACAGACTCATTTAAAATCGACACACCGGCTGTCATTGCCATACCTTATAGCGAAACCATCAATCAGCATCAGGCCATCGAGCAATTTAAGAATCGGTTTGAGATTGATGATGCCCATATCAGATACCTTTTCGACAGCCGCGACTTCTGCCCGTACAATAACATAGGACACTTTGCTGCCTTTGTCGCCGACCCTGATGATAAGGGAACGCTTGAAGGGGATTGGTTCACCGTAAGAGAAGTTTTCCAAATGTCGCAAGCTCAAATGCTCAACTCTGAGTTTGTCAATGAGCTCAAGCGCATTTACACCATTGCAATTACAAGTAAAACCTACGACAACTCCGGACGCCGACTCTACTCAATCAAGCATTATAAACCGACATTCCGCCTCGCCGACCTCCGCACGATCAATATCGATTTCAACGACAATAATTGGCTTGCGGTTGCGGTAACTAACGAGGATAAACGTTTCTACCTCCTCCGCAAGGCTTGGAAAAAAATTGTTAAAGGTATCGGAAAATAATCCAATTATACCCATTACCATGCGCAAGATATTGGCGATAACAGGGCCTACCGCTTCAGGCAAAACATCAAGAGCGGTAGCATTAGCTGAGGCATTTGACGGCGAAATAATCAGTGCCGATTCTCGCCAGGTTTACCGCGGTATGGACCTCGGCACGGGTAAAGACCTTGAAGAATATGGCGGCACGCCTTATCACCTGATTGACATTTGCCCGGCCGGATCAAAATATAATCTGTACGGATTCCTGCGCGATGCCCGGGCTGCCATTAACGACATTGAGTCGAGAGGAAAGCAACCGATTGTTTGCGGAGGCACCGGCTTATGGATTGAAGCTCTGCTTAACGGTATTTCTCTTCCCGAAGTACCTGAAAACAGTGAACTCCGTGAACAATTATCAAATAAATCGCTTGAGGAACTGACTGCAAAATTGGCATCCATGAAGTCACTTCACAACACAACGGATGTCGATACCGTAAAACGGGCAATTCGTGCCATAGAGATACAAACCTACTATCAGCAACATCCCGAGTCAGCAGCCCAAACAATACCTCAGCCTCTTGATGCCACAATTATATGCGTCGACATTGACCGTGAGAGTCGGCGCCGTCGTATTTCCGCCCGATTAGACCAGCGGTTAGAAGCAGGCATGGTTGATGAGGTGCGCCGGCTGATTGATAGCGGAGTTAATCCTGACGACTTGATTTATTACGGGTTAGAATACAAATATCTGACTCTTCACGTGCTTGGGAAACTCTCTTATGCCGAGATGCACGATCAGCTTGAAATTGCAATCCATCAATTTGCGAAGCGACAAATGACCTGGTTCAGAGGTATGGAGCGACGTGGCTTCAAGCTTCACTATCTGCCCTGGAATATGCCCGAAGTTGATTTCATCAACGAAGTGTCGGCAATTTTCAATTCTGGATGTGAGCTATTCCCAATTGTTTAAAAATGACCCGAAATCGGCCAAATCCGCATGTGCAAGACAACGAAAATCATATTATTAATAAATTTTTGGTTGGTAACCATTGTTGCTCAGGCATTGACGCCTAAGCAAAAAGTTGACTTGACACCCACATTATTATCCGGCCAAAACCGCGCCATCTACGAGGCCACCGACAGCAATCCCGTCAGTTTTGAAATTAACGCTACTTTTAAGCTAAATTCAGCACTCATTCTTAGGATGTCAGGTAATGGGGAAACTGACAATGATGCAGTTGAAGCCATCATACATTTGTCGGATAACAAAGTCAACTCTGACTTTCTGCGCCCGTTTTATATAATTGACATAAGATACGCCGACAGCCCGGCAGAGAACTATACGATTGAGGGGCCTTTTGATATCAATAGCTTCATTGCGTTGAAATTTGCAGGTGACACCATTCATGTTGGCACACCCGAATTTAAAAAGCGGGTTATTTTGAAAAAACAACTCCCGTTAAACCATATTGAGGCCAAAGCCGTAGGTAAAGTAACTGTTGGCCGAACCATCTATAACTTTCCTCCTGAAAGCCCGACTTTGTTTCCGGGCTTTAACGAACAGATGATAAAAGAAATAGCATCTTCGGCGAATCCTGATGAAGGAATTTGGGTTTTAAATAATCACGAGCTCGATTCCAATATATGTCGACTCGGCGGTGAATACAAAATAATGACCATCGCTGACGGCAACAAATTGTTTTTGGTTTACCTCAACGGAGCTACCACATATCCGGGGTTCTGGAAAGCCGGAATGATCAAAGCCGAAGCGATAAAATCAGAAACAGGTCAAGATTACCATTTAAGTTGGACTGACGCAGAATTGGAGGTCATCAAAAAATTTTGCTATATGAATATTGACGGCGACAATTTAACAGTTCAATTTCCCTATCTCAACGCCACGCTCACATTTTCACGAGTAAAATAGACCGGGGAGATTGCAAAAGCTACAGAATAGAAATAGAATTCTTGAAAAAAAAAGTGCTTCGCAGCCTATTTGCGAAGCACTTTTTACATAGTTTATTTAAACGTGGGAGGACCGTTATGCGGCGCAACGTTTGCAGTTAAGCATTTTCCATACAACAACCGCAAGCAGAGCGCCAACCAACGGACCAACTACCATGATCCAGAAATCGCCGAATGCTGCGCCGTCAAACACTGCGGGGCCGAAGCTACGAGCAGGGTTTACCGAGCAATTGTCAACGGGGATACCCACAATGTTGACTAAACCGAGAGCGAGGCCGATTGCCAAGCCTGCGAACTTACCGAAACCTTTAACGGGATCTGTTGCTCCGAGAATAACGAGCACAAAGAAGAATGTCAACAAAATTTCAGCAGCAAGAGCCAAGCCTGAGGTAGCGCCCGGTTGCAATACGTTAGTTGCTAAATGGAAAGTACCGGCTGAAGTAGCGGTAACACCTCCGAAATTAAATTCCGGTGCAAGTTTGGTATAGAGCAACAAAAGTGCACCGCCAATAGTTGCGCCAAACAATTGGGCGATAACATAGCCTACAAATTCTTTGAATTTCATACCGCCATTCAACCAAACGGCAAATGAAACTGCGGGGTTGACATGGCATCCCGAAATGTTTCCGATGCAATAACATAAACAAACGAGCACCAAGCCAAAGCAAAGGCCAATGCCGAGAGTTGAGATTGACGGACCGGCCAGAACGGCACTGCCGCATGCCAAGAGCACTAAAAACATAGTGCCAAAACATTCTGCAAGTAGTTTTTTCATAAATAAATAGTTAATGTTAGGAGTTATGTAAAGAATTGTCTAACAAGTTGGGGCTTTAAGTTGTTAACTAAATGGACAACTGTAACAAAGTTAACATAATAATTTGAATATACACAACCTTTTAGAGAAAAATGAGTAAGAAATCCTTATCGGAAGTGAAATCGGAGGTAGAAAATCTGCCGGTGGAGACACATCCCTTCCCTCCATATATTCCTGACAATGCTAAAATTTTGATAATGGGAACATTCCCACCCGGTGCTCATCGATGGGCGATGGAATTTTATTACCCTAACCCCACTAATGACTTCTGGAAAATGATGGGATTGATTTTCTACAACGATGCGTTTAAGCTTTACAATCGTGAAACCCGGCAATATGATTTGCTGGAAATAAAATCGCTGCTTAACCGATATGGGATTGCGCTTAGTGACACCGGCTACAGAATACGACGTTTGAAAGGTAACGCTTCTGACAAGTTTCTTGATATAGTTGAGCCTCGGTCAATTTCAAAGTTGCTTGAGATGATGCCCGAGTGTAGAGCCATTGCGTCGACAGGGGAGAAAGCATCGGAAATCATAGCCGCACAAACAAACTCTGAACCACCTAAAACCGGAGGAATGGTCAACGGAAACTTGAACGGTCGACTGCTGAAAATATTCAGGATGCCATCGACATCACGGGCTTACCCCTTGGCATTGGAGAAAAAAGCAGAGATATATCGAAAAATGCTACAAGAGGTTGGTATCTTAGCATCTGCAAACAAATAATTAACAAAAATAAATAGTGAAAGGCAATATTCAATTCAACAAAAATCGTTAAATTTGCATAATAATGGCGACAAGCATATATGGCGGTTAGAAACTAATGGAACGCCGGGCGCAGTGTTGCTGAGATAACAATTAATCACATTAACTTACAAGCTCAAAATGCAAATTGCAACAGATATATCTTCACTCGTTTGCTCTATTGATTTTCAGTGGTTTATCGACCATCTGAATGCCGCGGAGTTTTGCGAGTGGTTCTTCTCCAACGCAAGCTATCTGTTTGTGTTTATATTCATGGCAGTAGAAAGCTCCTTTATACCGTTTCCTTCAGAAATTGTGGTTCCGCCGGCAGTATTTGTAGGTTATCACGAAGGCAACATGAATATTTTCATCATCGTAGCTGTTGCAACAGCCGGAGCTATCGTAGGCGCAACGATTAATTATTTGCTTTCGATGTGGCTTGGACGTCCGATAATCTATAAATTCGCCAATAGCCGGTTAGGGCATATATGCCTACTCGATGAAGCTAAAGTAAAAAAATCAGAAGCCTACTTTGACAAGCATGGTGCATCATCAACCTTCATTGGCCGATTGATTCCGGCTGTTCGTCAGCTTATTTCCATTCCCGCCGGTCTGGCCAGGATGAATTATGGAAAATTCGCAATTTTTACCGGACTGGGAGCTGCCGTCTGGAATTCGATTTTAGCGGTGATTGGCTATATCCTTGCCAAAAACTTTGATTCAAAAGATGCTTTCATGATGAAAGTTGAACAATATAACAGCTACCTGACCTACGCCGGAATAGCATTATTGGTGTTCTGCATAGGATTTTTAGTTTACAAAGGCGTGACCGCCAAAAAAAATTCCAACTCCCCATCATAATAGCAGCTATCCGCAAAATCCACCGACGGATTTAGCCAACTTCAGTAATTCCCTATTAAGTAACCACTTCACTCCGGACAAAATATATGCTCGTATCCCCCTCACTTCTTTCAGCTGATTTTGCAAATCTGCGCGCTGACGTAGAGATGCTTAATAATTCAAATGCCGATATGCTTCATCTCGACGTAATGGATGGGGTTTTCGTGCCTAACATATCTTTCGGTTTTCCTGTTATCGAAGCAATAGCGAAATATGCCGTCAAGCCTCTTGACGTGCACTTGATGATAGTAGAGCCGCAGAATTACATCACTCGCGTTAGAGATTGCGGAGCAGCTATTATGAACGTTCATATCGAAGCTTGCACCCACTTGCACCGCACCGTGCAGGCAATCAAGGCAGCCGGAATGAAAGCCGCAGTCACACTTAACCCGGCTACACCTGTTTGTATGCTTGAAGATATTGTAGCCGATTTGGATATGGTGCTTCTCATGTCAGTTAATCCGGG
>CAMWUH010000021.1 GCA_947177325.1 uncultured Bacteroidales bacterium | reverse complement strand
TTAACAAATATTGGGGAACCGGGTCTTACAATGGTAAAGGCAGATAATCACCTGTTTCGGATGATTACCTGCCTTTATTATGTAGCTCTGAAATAAATTATGCTTCTTTGATTTCCGGGGCGATAAGCTTGTAGCCTTTGCCGTGGATATTGATAATCTCGATTTCGGGGTCGTCTTTCAGATGTTTACGGAGTTTGGTAATGTAGACGTCCATTGAACGAGCATTAAAGTAATTGTCATCAATCCAAATGGTTTTCAGCGCGTAGTTGCGTTCCAGGATTTCATTGACGTGAGCGCAGAGCAGACTCAGAAGCTCCGACTCTTTAGTAGTCAGTTTTGTTACTTTGTCGCCGAGTGTAAGAGTTTGCTTTTGGGTATCGAAGTTGAATTTTCCAATTTTATAATTGGTAACTTCTTTCCCTTTTTTGCCTTTAACTCGGCGGAGCACCGCTTCAATACGGAGCACCAATTCTTCCATTGAAAATGGTTTGGTGATGTAGTCGTCAGCACCGATTTTGAAGCCCTCAACAATATCATCTTTAAGTGCTTTGGCTGTTAAGAAAATAATAGGCACTTCGCTGTTGACGTTTCTGATTTCTTGAGCGAGAGTGAGACCATCCATTTTGGGCATCATAACGTCAAGCACACAGATATCGTATTTGTCTTTTAAAAAAGCTTTATATCCGGCTTCTCCGTCCGGGCAGAGATCAGAACTGAATCCCTTGGCTTGCAAATACTCACGAAGAAGCATACCGAGATTCTCGTCGTCTTCGCAGAGAAGTATTCTCATTCTTTCTTCCATAGTTGTTAGTGTTTAAGTAGTGGTAATATTATTATAAATTTTGTTCCGTGGTTAATCTCGCTTTCGGCTTTAATCGAGCCGCCAAGCACTTCAATCATTTTTTGAACGTAGGCCAACCCGAGTCCAAACCCTTTGACGTCGTGTTTGTTGCCGGTTGAAACCCTATAAAATTTTTCAAAAATCTTTTTCAAATTCTCCTTTTTAATACCGATACCGTTGTCGGCAACGGTTATTTGGAGTCGGTTAGATGAAATATTAGCCGTTGTGACGGTTATATTCAAAGGCTCATCTTCGCGGCGATATTTTACGGCATTGTCCAAAAGGTTGTAAATAACATTTGTAAAGTGCATTTCATCAACTGACACTATTGAATCAGATGCTTCGGGGTTAAATACCAATTTACCGCCGTATTTCTCAACCTTTAGTTTGAAGGTGTTGACAATTGTATTAATTGCTTTATTTGCGTTAACATCCTGCAATCTGACAGTAGCTTTCTTGCGGTCAAACATTGACATTTGAAGCACCTTTTCAACCTGAAATCTCAGTCGCTTGGTCTCTTCGTTAATGATTGAAGATATATGAGCGAGCATGCCCGGTGATTTTCTGACGGAGTCATCGTTGAGCATCTGAGCCGCTAATGAAATGGTTGATATCGGGGTTTTGAATTCATGGGTCATATTGTTAATGAATTCATTCTTCATCTCGTTAAGCTTCTTTTGTCTGAACGCAATGATGATTGTTACAACAAAAACGATTAGGAGCACCAATGTGAACGCAAATGCCGGGATAAGGAATTTAGCTGATTGTCGTATGTACTTATCTTTTGAAGGAAAGTATACGCGAAGTGTGCTTTTGTGGGTGTCAGAGTCGTTAGGGAAGAGCGTTTTTATGAACAAAGTGTTATCAACATCTTCAGAGACTTCCGGAAAATTCCCCGATGTGTAGATTTTGTGCCCGTCTTTATCAAACACACCAAATTCAAATGGCAGGTCAATGCCATTATTAACGAGTTCAGTGTTGAGGTATTTTCGCACATTTGTAGAGTCAACACGTTCTTCTAATGGGCGACTTGTAGCTTTTGATGAAATCCTTAATATTACTTCATCTATCAACCCCTTCTGGTAAAGATACTGATTGTTGAGATTTTCTTGCATCATCTTAACCGATTTCGAACGGTCAATTATGTTGAGATTATCTCGTTGTAAGCGGCTGATTTGGTCATTATCACCAATAATTGTAAGGTATCCTTCCATGCCCGTGTTGGTTGAGAAGGAATATTGAATACCATCGAGGTTGGGCATACTTTGGCCGGGATATTGTGCATAGATCGACGATGTTTCAACGGCGTCAACTCCCTCTTCCAGGAAATAGCGCGTTTCATCCATCTCCAAAGTGCCCGTAACAGCATAGAGACTTCGCTTTACACCTTCGGTAAACTGGTCTTCTCGAGTTTTCATAATGTCTTCGACATACCTGATTTCGATGAAGAGCAAACCGCCAAATGTAAGCGCCATTAATATTGTTAAAAGCCAGATAGCTGATTGTTTCATTTGGGTTAATTATTTATAATATTAACAATTTTAATGTAAAGTTGTTTAATGCAGTGACATAATTGTCCGGTATAAGGATTTATTATTGATTAAAAAATTTGTTATGCAGCTTCCGGATAAGTTGCAATGCTAATTTTAACATTTAAGTGCAAAATTAACTAAAAATTTTGTAGAAACAAAATTTATTTGAATTTGATGGAAAAACAAAGAGACCGCCTAAACTTGTTAGACAGTCTCCATTTGTAATAAGTCGGTTGAGTCTTAATCGTTGCTATCGTCGAGATGTTCATGCGGCAAAGTTAAGTGAAGGAATATAAATCCTAACACACCCGACAGAACTGAGCCTATGACAATGCCAAGCTTGGCATGATTGAGCAGGTCTTGTCCGTGAACACCCATTGAGCCAAATGAGAGGTTGGCGATGAAGAGCGAGACGGTAAAACCGATACCACCGAGCATTGAAATTGAAGCGAGCATTTTCCAGTTGCTCCGATCGGGCATCGGAGCCAATTTGGTTTTGATGCATAGCCATGAGAAAAGGAAAATACCGAGAAATTTTCCTAACACGAGGCCACAGATAACTGCAATGCTGACACCCTCAAAGATGGTTGAGGGTTCCATATTGAGCAGGAAGATACCGGCATTGGCAAATGCAAACAAGGGTAAAATAATGTAGTTAACAAATGGATGGAGCGTATCTTCAAGGTCTTGAAGCGGAGAAATTACTTTATCTGAAGCTGACTCCACTTGCTTGAGCCAGTCAAGTTGCTCGTTGCTGAGCACTGTTTTTCTGCTCAGAGTTTCATCATCCTCGGCGCGGAAATTATTGATTGCCTCACGGATTTTCTTAATATATTTCTTTGGTGCAAAAATTGGTGTTGCGGGAATGCAGAATGCAACCAACACACCGGCAATGGTCGGATGGATGCCGGAATTGAGGAAGAGGAACCAAACAACTATGCCGATAAAGATGTAAAACATTTTACTCTTTATGCCCAGTCGGGAGCCTATATAAAGCACTGCCAGCAATCCTACTGCATAGCCTAATAATGCAAAAGAAATTTGAGTGGAATAGAATGCCGCTATAACAATAATACCTCCGATATCATCGACTACGGCCAACGTGGTTAGGAAAATTTTCAGCGACAATGGTACTCGCTTTCCTAACATGCTTAACACACCGAGCGAGAAAGCAATATCAGTTGCCATTGGAATGGCTGCTCCGCCTGAAAAATCGGTGCCTTTGGCAAACGCAAAGAAGATGATCACAGGCACGAGCATACCGCCGATAGCTCCAACTATAGGTAGCAATGCCTGTTTAAATGATGAGAGCTCGCCAACGAGCACTTCTCGCTTGATTTCCAGTCCTATAGTAAAGAAGAATATGGCCATCAACGCATCGTTGATAAATTGCAACATTGACATTGGATGCCCGGAGTGACTGAATAGATTAAAGGTGCCTATTTGCAATCTGACCTCTTTATCCCAGAAATTGAAATAGTAGTCATTAATTCCGGGAATGTTGGCAATAACCAGCGCCAGCACGGTTACGGCAATCAGGATATTACCACCGGATGCGTGTCGGCGAAGAGCCTGGCGCGCGGCATAGAAAACGTTATGCCGATGCGGAGTCGGATTTAACGTAGGTGATTGTTCGTGACTCATAACTAAAAGAGTTGAATTGTAACTATTGGAGAGAATTGAACTTATTTTGTTGGATATAATTGGATATAAAATGTTAATCGAGTTTCAGAACTGCGAGGAACGCTTTCTGAGGCACCTCGACAGAACCGATTTGTTTCATTCGTTTTTTACCTTTTTTCTGTTTTTCCAAAAGTTTTCGTTTTCGAGAGATATCGCCGCCATAACATTTTGCTGTAACGTCTTTGCGCACGGCTTTAATAGTTTCGCGAGCAATGATTTTTGCTCCGATAGCGGCTTGAATTGCAATATCAAATTGCTGGCGTGGAATGAGTTCTTTAAGCTTTTCGCACATACGGCGACCAAATGACACTGCATTATCCGCGTGGGTCAATGTTGACAAGGCGTCAACGCTTTCGCCATTAAGCAATATATCAAGTTTGACAAGTTTTGACTCGCGGAAGTCGTGTATATGGTAGTCAAATGACGCATAACCTTTTGATATGCTTTTGAGTTTGTCGTAGAAGTCGATTACGATTTCGCCCAACGGCATATCAAACGTCAACTCAATGCGGTTGCCTGATATATATTCCTGTTTGATGAGTTCTCCTCGCTTACCAAGGCAGAGAGTCATAATGGGGCCGATGTAGTCGGCTGCAGTAATAATTGACGCGCGAATATAAGGCTCTTCGATGTGGTCAATCAGAGTAAGGTCAGGCAATCCTGACGGGTTATGAACTTCAGTAACATTGCCTTTTTTGTCGTAGACCTTATACGAAACGTTAGGGACAGTAGTGATAACGTCCATGTCAAATTCACGGCCGAGACGCTCCTGGATAATCTCCATGTGAAGCAAGCCGAGGAAGCCGCATCTGAAGCCAAACCCAAGTGCCACTGACGACTCCGGTTGGAATGTAAGCGAGGCATCATTTAGCTGTAATTTTTCCAATGAAGCTCTCAGATTTTCAAAATCTTCAGTTTCAATCGGATAAACGCCCGCAAACACCATTGGCTTTACCTCTTCAAAACCATCGATAGCCTCCTTGCAGGGATTATTGACATGGGTTATAGTGTCGCCGACTTTTACCTCTTTTGACGTTTTGATGCCGGAGATAATGTAACCTACATTGCCGGCTGAAAGCATATCCTTTGGTTGCATATCGAGCTTTAGCACACCAATTTCATCGGCGTGATACTCTTTACCGGTAGAAACGAATTTCACGAAATCATTTTTTCGGATTGTGCCGTTCTCGATTTTGAAATATGCAATGATACCTCTGAATGGATTGAAAACGGAGTCAAAAATCAAGGCTTGCAGCGGAGCTTCAGGGTCGCCTTTCGGCGCAGGAACACGCTCTATAATGGCCTTTAGAATTTCTTCAACTCCAATACCGGTTTTCCCACTGGCTCTGATTATTTCTTCTCGTTTACAGCCTAAGAGATCAATTATTTGGTCCTCTACTTCATCGGGCTTGGCACTGTCAAGGTCAACCTTGTTAATTACCGGGATGATTTCAAGGTCGTTATCAATAGCCATATAGAGGTTAGAGATAGTTTGGGCTTGTATGCCTTGTGATGCGTCAACAATCAACAGAGCTCCTTCACACGCTGCAATTGAACGCGACACTTCATAAGAGAAGTCAACGTGGCCCGGAGTGTCAATCAAGTTCAGCACATAATGCTGTCCGTCAAGATGGTAGTCCATCTGAATAGCATGGCTCTTGATTGTGATGCCGCGTTCACGCTCCAACTCCATGTCGTCAAGAACCTGGGCTTGGAGATCTTTCTTGGATACGGTGTCGGTATATTCGAGCAAACGGTCGGCCAATGTGCTTTTGCCGTGGTCGATGTGAGCGATGATACAGAAGTTGCGAATATTTTTCATTGTTGTTTTTGCTGAAATCGAATGCAAAATTAACAAAAAAAGTCATAATAGCCAAATGCCCGCCCGGCCTTTGGATGGAGGCTGGCGGGCATAATGTAGGCTATGAGATTTCTAACTCGTTAGAAGTTAAATTGGCTTGCTACCATTTGCAAGTTAGAGCATCCGATTGTGCGGAGATCTGTCAGGTTATTGTAGCGGCAGTTGAGATAGGTCAACGCGGAGTCAAACGAAACATCAATTGTCATTAACTGGTTGTTGTTGCAGATGAGTCGCTGCAGAAATGTTTGATTTGACAAATTAAGATAAGTCAAGTCGTTGTATGAGCAATCAACGTAGAGCAAATTGGGGCAATCCTCAACGGTAAGGTTTGTAAGATCGTTATATGAACAAATAAGGTCGAGCAGTGCACCGCAATTGTTTACGGCTAAAGAAGTCATTGAGTTATCAGAGCAAACCAGTGTGCTGAGCGAGGGCAAATTTGAAATAACGAGATTTGAAAGTTCGTTATCATCAAGGTTGAGATTAGCCAGATTAGGCAACTCTGTCAATGTCAATGATTTCAGCTTGTTATATCCGCAGTAAAGTGATTTAAGATTTGTGCAACCTGCTACGTTAAGAGCCTCCAGACGATTGCTTTGGCAATTGAGCGTTTTAAGAGCGGTTGAATTAGCTACATTCAAACTAACAAGATTGTTATTAGCCACGTTGAGGTTCTCAAGCGCCGGCGTAGCGGATATGTTTAATGAAGTCAGCCGGTTGCGATAAATGCGCAGATTAGTTAGCACGGGAGCGTTATCGATATTTAAGGCTATTAATTCGTTGCGCGATGCATTGAGCTGAGTTAAAGCAGGCAAATTGTCGGCAGTAAGTGAAGTTAATCCATTACGCGAAATATCAACTGAAGTTAAGGCATTCAAACCTGTCAAGTCAAGTTGGCCGGCAAGTTTCTTGTCCTTCCAATCAATTTGTGTGATGTGGCCGTTTTCGATCGTGACTCCCTCCCATGTCGAAGGGTTCTTTAAGTTGGTAATGTTGAGCGCTTCCGCATTAGTTGCAGATTCCTTGGCGGGTTGCGACAAGAATTTTTGCATTTGAGCGAGCTCGGTTTTATTGACTTTTTGTGCGTATGCTGCAGTGGCTGTTAAAGCAATTGCAAGCAAGTAGATGATTTTTTTCATAGCGTTAATTTATTGAATTTCTTTTGCTAATTATAACGCTATAAAATTATTAAAAGTTTTTGAAAATGTTAAAAATCATCTTGAAAATGCGACGTGCGATAGATTAGAATGGGCTGTCGCCACCGGGCGTACCTGAAATATCGGCCGTTCCACCGCTGAATGGATCAGCGTTGATAGTTCCGGCCATTTGGCTGTTTAACTTAGAGCCGATAGTAGCTTCAGTAAACGAGTTAGAGTCGCCATCGCGGTTTTCAAATCGGGTGTATTGACCCTTAAAAGTCATATTTATGTCGGTGACTTGGCCATTACGGTGCTTTGCTATAATGAATTGAGCAAGGTTGCGGATGTCATGGCCTTCGGCATCAGTATCGGCTTTGATGTAATACTCCGGGCGATGGATAAAGCAAACAATGTCGGCATCCTGTTCGATCGCACCACTCTCGCGAAGGTCGGAAAGTTGCGGACGTTTGCCGTCAGAGCGTGATTCTACGCTTCGGTTGAGCTGTGACAAAGCTACGATAGGTATGTTGAGTTCCTTGGCCAACTGCTTCAGAGAGCGTGAAATCATAGACACTTCCTGTTCGCGACTGCCAAATTTCATGCCGGAGGCGTTCATCAACTGCAGATAGTCGATAATAATAAATTTGACATTATGCTCTCTAACCAAGCGGCGAGCCTTGGTGCGAAGCTCAAAAATTGATAATGAAGCTGTGTCGTCGATAAATAATGGCGCGTTATAAAGGTGATTGATGCGCGACATTAATTGGTCCCATTCCACATTGGTCAACTTGCCACTCTTGATTTTTTCCGACTCAATTTCGCATGTGTTGCATATCAGGCGGTTAACAAGCTGAATATTGCTCATTTCAAGCGAGAACACGGCTACGGGAGTGTTATAGTTGACAGCCATATTCTTAGCCATGGATAGAACAAAAGCCGTTTTACCCATTGCCGGGCGAGCTGCGATAATAATCAAGTCAGAATTTTGCCATCCCGAAGTAACCTTGTCAAGGTCGCGGAATCCAGATTCCAGTCCACTCATGCCCGATTCGCGGTTGGCGGCAGCCTGAATTTGATCCAGAGCCTGCTTGATGACCGGGTCAATTTGCGTAACATCCTTCTTTACGTTGCGTTGTGAAATCTCAAAGAGCTTTCCTTCGGCTTCTTGCAAAAGGTCGTCTACGTCGTTAGATTCATCAAAAGCTTTTGCTTCAATATTCGAGGCGAAGCTAATCAGTTCGCGCGCAAGGTATTTCTGGGCTACAATGCGAGCGTGATACTCGACGTGGGCTGCCGATGCTACGCGCGATGTAAGGTCGGAAATGAAAATCGGGCCACCCACCTCGCTCAATGTGCCGTTTAGGCGCAACTGCTCGGTTACCGTAAGCATATCTATTGGTTGCTGAGATGCACCAAGAGCTTGTATAGCTTCGTAAACCTTCTGATGAGCCGGCTCATAGAAACTCTCCGGTTTTAAAAGGTCACAGACAATAGTGTAAGCATCCTTTTCAAGCATAATTGCTCCGAGCACGGCCTCCTCTATATCCTTATCCTTTGGTTGAAGACGTCCTCCATGTTCGAGGGCCGGTTTGTTTTTCTTATTATATTGCGAGCGATTATTTGACGATTCCATAAATTAGTTATAATTTTCCAATAACGCAAAGTTAAGTAATTACATTGGTAATTATGGCCAATTTTTTAAGTTTTATATTAACATTGATGTTAAAGGTTGTTGATAAAATTATTAACTTTGTAGTAAATCTATTAATTTACATTCTTCATCAGTTGCTTACGCCATAATCTGAATTATCAACAATGGTAGTTTTCCCAAACGCAAAAATTAATATTGGATTATATGTAACCTCTACCCTTCCTAATGGTTACCACACAATTGAAACTATAATGTTGCCGATTGGGTGGAGCGACATACTCGAGATCGTACCTGCACGGGGGGAGCAAACCACATTGACAGTTACGGGCCGGAAAGTTGACTGCCCTTTGGAGAAAAATTTGGTTTTCCGGGCTTGGCAACTGATGCACGACCGTTTTGGCATAGGTGCGGTTGATATGTATCTTCACAAAATCATTCCCGACGGAGCCGGGTTGGGTGGGGGCTCGGCCGATGCGGCCTTTACGTTAATGGTCTTAAACGATTTGTTTGAGATTGGCTTGGGAAAAGGCGCCTTAGCTGAGTTGGCATCATCGCTCGGCGCCGACTGTCCTTTCTTTATTTACAATAAGCCAATGCTTGCCGAAGGCATCGGTGAACGACTTACTGAAGTCAAGATGCCGGAATTTGGGGGTTATATTGTAGTAGTAAAGCCTCAACGCTCTGTCTCTACTGCTCAAGCCTATGGCCACGTTGAAATAGCCTCTCCCCCTCAAAAATTATCTGATATGATTAGCTCGCCAGTAAGCCTTTGGAAATCAACAGGAATCAGAAACGGCTTTGAGCAGTCAGTAGTTACATTGCTTCCGGAGGTTGAGGAAATCAAGCGAAAGCTTATTGATGCCGGGGCAATCTATACATCAATGTCAGGGTCAGGCTCGGCTGTTTACGGGCTGTTTACGGATGACAAAAAGTCACAACAGGCAGTGAGAAAATTTACCGACATGAGCGTTTACTTCTCACCTTTATTATTTGGGACTCGCTGATTGAACGAAATTAATGCTTATTTGTTAAATAATTGTGGAGCGACTACAAAAAGTCGCCTCATTGGCAATGTTTTTGCTATGAAACTTGTTGTCAAGAAAAATAAATACACTACACAATATGAAAGATAATAACGAAAAAGAATTTGATGAAGTTATCAGCGAAGATAACCTCTCCCCTAATGATAATGCCGAGGATGCAACCGCCGAAGTAATTGACGATGTTGAAGGCGCTGAAGAAGTTTCTGAAATTGAAGCCTTAAAGAATCTGCTTCAAGAGCAGGAAGCCGCCTTGGAAAAAGAAAAGAAAGAATATCTTTTCCTGATGGCTGATTTTGATAACTTCAAAAAGCGCACGATGAAAGAGAAAGCCGAACTTATTCGGAATGGTGGCGAATCGGCCCTGCGTGGTTTGCTTCCAATTGTTGATGATTTCGAACGCGGTTTGGCTGCAATGTCTAACATAGCAGAAGGCTCTGATGCACAAACCGTGAAAGAAGGCATGGAGCTTATTTACAACAAATTTGTTAAATACCTTGAGCAAAACGGCGTAAAGGAAATACCCACTGAAGGTGCAACCTTCGATGCCGACCTCCATGAAGCAATCGCCATGGTGCCTACACCGGATGAGTCGCTTAAGGGCAAGGTAATCGACACAATTGCTAAAGGCTATACTCTCAACGACAAAGTGCTCCGTCACGCAAAAGTAGCCGTAGGTCAATAATACAAAAATTTCGTTTCATCATCAAAATTATTTTTTAGATGGCAACCAAAAGAGACTATTATGAAGTGCTGGGCGTCAGCAAAAACGCAACAGCCGACGAAATAAAGAAGGCCTATCGTAAACTTGCGATTCAATATCACCCCGACCGCCAAGCTGACAAATCCGAGTCAGAGAAAAAAGCTGCCGAGGAAAAATTTATTGAAGCGGCCGAAGCTTACGAAGTGCTCAGCGATGCCGACAAACGTGCCAAATACGACCAATTCGGGCACAACATGGGTCCGCAAGGCTTCCCGGGTGGCGCAGATGGTTTTGGTGGCGGAGGTTTCACCGTAGAAGATATTTTCTCCCAGTTTGGCGAGATTTTTGGTGGTTCCGGCTTTGGCTCGGCTCAACGAGGTAGTCGCAGAACACGTCGACGCAGTCCCCGCCAGCGCAAAGGCAGCGATTTGCGTATTAAGGTAAAGTTAACTCTCGAAGAAATAGCTAAAGGCGTTTCGAAAACGCTCAAAATTCCTGCAATGGTGAAATGCTCACATTGCAACGGCACCGGGGCCAAAGATGGAACAGCCTTTACAACATGTCAAACATGCCACGGTACCGGAACTATTCTCGAAACACATCAATCTATTTTTGGCATAGCACAGGAAGAAGTTGAATGTCCTACCTGTCATGGCGACGGCAAAATCATTACCGAAAAATGTCAGTATTGCCACGGCGAAGGTGTAGTCAAGGAAGATGTAACCGTTAGCTTTAATATTCCCGCAGGCGTTTCTGACGGCATGACTCTCACCATTAAAGGTAAAGGAAATGCACCCCGCCATGGCGGCGTAAATGGCGACCTCCTTGTTGTCATTGAAGAAATCAAGCATCCCGAACTGATTCGCGACGGTAACGACGTTATCTACAATCTAATGCTCGATATTCCTACTGCAACTCTTGGTGGTTCTATTGAAGTGCCTACAATAACAGGGCGTGCCCGCTTAAAGATTGCTCCCGGAACACAGCCCGGCAAGATTTTACGTCTTCGCGGCAAAGGTCTGCCCTCTCCCGAAGGCTATGGCACCGGCGACGAGTTAATCAACGTGATGGTCTATGTGCCTGAGCAACTCAATGACGAAGAGCGCAAAGCATTTGAATCAATCAAGGACAAACCCAACATGAAAGCCTCAGAGTCTGTTAAAGACCGCATTTTCAGCAAACTCCGCCACATTTTTGAATAATCTTTTAGGTATACATTCACTACTATCTTATAGTGCGCCGACGGCATCCTCCGTCGGCGCCGTTGTTTTTTAATTCACCATTTTTTTTCATAAATTCGTTTTTTCTCAATTATTATGATTACCTTTGCCCTCGGTTCGGCTTCGTGCCGATCACGACATTTTAGAATTTAAGAAACGTTATGCTTATCTTGTAATTGGAAACGTAGGAAATTTTCAACAGCAAAAAGATAGCATAGTGGTTCTCACGCTTGTATAGCGTGGGCCGCTTATGTTACATCTTTGCAACAGGTTTCCTACGACCTACCAATTACGACGTGGCATATTTGGCTCACGTTTCTCATTTTTATGTTTTACTTTTCTGGAGAGCCGGCAGAGAACAAAATGAGACAAATATGTCTGCAACTTATCTTATTATTATCGGGGCTATCGTAGTAGCCTATTTGGTTTTCATGTTCGTCCTTCGCGGCAAGATGATAAAGCGCAATGAAGGCGTTGTCGAAGGAATGTCGGCCGATGAGGCAATGAACGACTATCTCACCCACATTGTTAAGGGCTATACCCCGGCTGATTACCGTCTTGCCTATGGCTGGGTAATGGCGAGATACGATATAAATCGTGTTTTCGCCTACAATTCCGAAAAAATATTGGTAGTTCCCGTCAAGCTCCTGCATGGCGAACTTGTAACTCCGCAGGATCAGGGATTGGTGATCATAGATCTTAAAGATATTGATCATCTGTTCCTTTTTAAGAAAGGTTCAAATTCCGGGGTGCGTGTTTATTTCGATAACAAAAAAAATTCCGAAAATTTCTACGACCTTAATTGCAACAAAAAGGATGTTTGTGGCAACGACAACATCCCGTCATTCATGAAGTTTGTCGATTTCATAGAGCATTGGGCTAACCTAAATAATATTCCCGTAGAAGAGTAACCCCAATCCTTTTTTAATACATGGCAGTAACCGTTATTACAGCTATAGTAATATTGCTCATAATTTTATTATGGGCAATATTTACTTCTAATAATCTCATAGCCAAGCGCAATCGCGTCAAGCAATGTCGCAGTAGCATCTGCATTGCAATCAAGCAGCGCAATGACATGATTCCAAATCTTGTAAGCTCTGTCAAGGCATATATGGTTCATGAGAATGAATTGCTGATGCGTATAACAGAATTACGCGTCCACTCAACTCGTGAGTCAGAAAATCAACTCATACACGATGGTGCTGAACTATCGAGTCTGTTATCACGCTTGAATATAGCCGTGGAGAATTATCCTGACCTTAAAGCCGACGACCAGTTCATGGCTTTGCAACTGCAGATTGCTGATATGGAGCGGGAATTGCAGGCAATCCGACGCACTTGCAATGCCGCTATCACTGACTATAACAACGGTCTGGAGATGTTTCCAACCTCAATTGTCGCCTCAATGAGACACTATATGCCTGAAGAACTTATAGCCTTCCCGTCTGATGATATGCGGGATATTAATATCTCCCAACTTTTCGCAAGATGAGTGCTCCCCGAGAAATTGATTTCGAAAAAATGTCTCAGATTTTTTATCCGAAACTGCGGAGTATCTATCGGTTGAGATTTATCGTCAGGAGTCTGACCATCCTACTCTATACACTGGTTCTCTGTTGGTTTGTCTATTGCTTTTACATCGCATTTTTCGGATGGAGGTCACATCCCGACGGTAATCCGGATCTTTGGAAGTATTTTATAGGTGGATTTGTCGCCTTCTACATCTTGTTCTATATAATGAATTATTTCCTTGGATCGCTTAATCGACGTGAGTTTGAGACAATAAGAATAGCGATTAAAGGAATGTTCCCTTATGCTACCTACACCCGGTCTAAATCTCTCTCCCGCTCAATCTTTTCTGTCAGTGGATTCTTTGACACGGAGCCTATAGACCGATTACCGGTTAGTTATAATGTCTATGGCTGCGTTGAATTTCATGATACCGATACTCCCCTGTCAGTTTACGACATCGGTGTTACCTCGGGTAATATTTCACGCGTAATGAACCGGATTCCGGTTATCGGATTACTTTTTATCATATATCGCACCATTCTTCTCCCAATTTTTGGTCGGCGTATAGATAATTCCACACATAACTTCAGAGGGATGTTTTGCTTCTTTCAATCTTCATTTTCTGTAAAAGGATGCGTTATCATTCTACCCGATAATCTTGAGGATAAAATAGGTTATCTTGCGCATAATATTCAATCTCTCAAAAAGATAAGCGAAGCAAGGCTCGTAGTGCTTGAAGACCCGGTGTTTGAAAAGTCCTTTGTTGTGTATGCCGACGATGAAATCGAAGCGCGAAAGATTCTCACTCCCGCAATGATGCGCTCTATTACAGATTTGCGACAAAAGTTGGGTCATGATCTTATGCTTACCTTTAGGCACAACAATCTCTATTTCGCTTCGGAAATTTCCGCCGGATTTCTCCAGCCGGCTCGCAATTCTCTCAAAGATAAAAATCTGCTTGCCCAACTCTATCGTGAAATCAGTTTCACTCGTGAGCTATTCAATACGTTTTCATAAATACTACGCATTATTCCGTCTTTCTGATCTATGTTGATAAATAGAAGAGAGTTGACTCATTGAGCCAACTCTCTACTTATTTACTTATATAGCTGAAAATTAGATCCAGCGAGTGTAAGCGAAGTCCATGCGGTGGGGCAATTCGGGGTTAACCGGATAGAGACGGTAACCAACGCGGAACACACCCGGGTCTTTCAATGTGCCTACATGTTCGTAGGTCAGAACATTACCCTCTTCTTTAACTACTTTGAAGGGCAGTGTCTTCCACAATTTCTCTTCGCCATCTTCCATTTTGTAGATAACAGCTTCGAGTCCGAGTTCTTTGCCGAGACCGTTAGTATCGATGATAGCGTTGACTTTGATTTTCTGACCGGTGGTGTTGCTGCTTGTAAGGTCAGAAGTATTGATGTCAAATACTTTAATGCCATCCCATGCGCAAGCCACTTTTTCTTTCCATGCCACAATTTCTTTAGCAAGGGCGAAATCTTTGGCAGAGAGTTTTTTGTAGCGTGCCGCTTCTTTGTCATAGAAGCGAGAGATATAGTCGTCGATCATACGCTTCATAGTGAAGTTAGGCGCGATGTCGCCGATTGAGCCTTTGATGTATTGAATCCAGCGGGGTGAGTAGCCTTTCGAGTTCTTTTCAAAGTAGAGAGGAATGATTTCGTTCTCAAGCATTGAGTAGATAGTGGCAGCGTCGAGTTTGTCTTGCTGACCTTGGTCGGTAAATGTGCGTTTGTCAGTCAGAGCCCAGCCGGCGTTTTCGTTGAAGCGATAACCTTCATACCACCAACCGTCGAGCACAGAGAAGTTCAACACGCCGTTCATTTCGGCTTTTTCGCCTGATGTACCTGATGCTTCGAGCGGACGAGTGGGAGTGTTCAACCAGATATCTACACCGCTGACAAGGCGTTTTGCAACGATCATGTTGTAGTCTTCCAGGAAGATGATTTTGCCGAGGAATTCTGGACGACGTGAAATCTCCATGATGCGTTTGATGAGGTCTTGACCTGCACCATCAGCGGGGTGAGCTTTGCCTGAGAACACGAATTGAACGGGGAATTGCTCGTTATTGACGATTTTGGCCAAGCGGTCAAGGTCGGTGAAGAGCAAGTGAGCGCGTTTGTATGTAGCAAAGCGGCGAGCGAAGCCTATGATGAGCGCGTTGGGGTTAATTTTGTCAACGATTTTCATCACTGCCGATGGGTCTCCTTGGTTTGCAAGCCATTTAGCTTTGAAGTCGCGCTTAACGAAGTTGATGAACTTGGTCTTGAGCGTCATGCGCATGTTCCAGATTTCTTCATCTTCAACTTTGAAAATGCCTTTCCAAGCTTCAGTGTTGCTTTGGTCTTCAAACACTTTTTGACCGAGGTGTTTGCCATAGAAGTCTTTCCATTCTGAAGCAGCCCAAGTATGAATGTGTACACCGTTGGTAACCTGTCTCGTATACAAATCTGACGCTGACGACGAACTCTAGGGTG
>CAMWUH010000020.1 GCA_947177325.1 uncultured Bacteroidales bacterium | reverse complement strand
TAGAGCACAACCTTGCCAAGGTTGGGGTCGCGGGTTCGAGTCCCGTTTTTCGCTCAACCCTTGCTGCTAATTCAATCGTTTGTCACGAATGAAAGCAAAAATGTCCGGATGGCGGAATTGGTAGACGCGCTACTTTGAGGGGGTAGTGATCATTAGATCGTGTGAGTTCGAGTCTCATTTCGGACACCTTGACCCAAGCTTGTGATTTTCACTCGCTTGGGTCTTTTTTTATTTTGTCACTCTTTTAGACACTAACGTAATCCCACCCACTCCCATATTATCCGGGTCATCCTCTGCAATGAAAGTTATCACTCTCAATCCCAATGAATTTACTCATGCTTGCGTCCGGCTGCAACAGCTGATTGCATCGGCTGGAGTACACCCCGACGTAGTGATAGGAATAGCTTCGGGAGGCGACTTTGTTGCGCAGGAAATGTTTCCGCAATTGCCACACAGCTCCGTTACGCTCCGTCGGCCCTCAACTGCCCGCAAGGAGCGGAAGTGGGTGAAAACTGTTGTCAGGGCGTTACCCCTTTGGCTACGCGACCGGTTACGTCTTCTTGAGGCAAAACGATTGGCTCGCAAGACTCCGAAACCGATGACGACAGAGTCGATTCAACTGCCCGACCTGAGCCTCAATGCCACAACCATCCTGATGGTTGACGATGCCGTCGACTCCGGAGTAACCTTGCGCACGGTAGTGCAGGCCATAAAGCAGCGATACCCGCAGGCAGAGGTGCTGACGGCGGTGCTCAACGTAACCACGCTCAATCCTCTGATTAAGCCCGATTTCGTGCTCTATCCCCAAGCTGAAGTTTTAATTCGTTTCCCCTGGTCAATAGATTACCGATGAAGCCTTATATTGTAGTTGACCTCGACGGCACACTGGTCAGAGGCAACACTTTCATAATATATTTTAAAATGGTGCTCCGCTCGGCACCGCTATGGGCGAGGATTCGCACAGCCATACTCGCAGCCCTGAATCTGCTGCATCTGATAAGCCATTGGCGCATGAAGCGGGCGATGTTTCAGATGGCTTCTGTTGACAAGTTGCCGCAGAAGGCGGTTGAGAGGTTTGTCGCCGATGTCAAATCGCGCTTCAATCCCGAGGTCGAAGAATTGATGGAGCGGTATCGGAGTGACGGCTACGGTGTTTTAATTGCTACGGCTGCGATGGAGCAATATGTCAGACTGCTTGGCTTTGACAACTATGTGGCCACCCCCGACGGTGGTCCTGAATACAAGTCGGAGGAAAAGTTGCGCCGTGTTGAGCATTGGCTGAACTCTCATAACGGCCGGATGATGGCAATGGTGACCGACCATGCCGACGACGCTCCCTTGATTGCCGCTCTTCCTGAGCAAGGCAAAGCCTACCGGGTCAAGAGCAACGGCGAGGTTGATTGCGTTGCTTCCGCTGCGGCATTCGGGCGGTAAATGAATATTTGTTTTGCATAGTAAATCATTTTTCTGTAACTTTGCGTTGAATATCCGCCAAAGGCGAATTTCTGACGTTTTGCCCTCGGGCCTAAGGTCCGAAGCACGTTGACATTTACAAAATGTTTGATATGACAAACGAAGATTTCAAAGATATAGCCCCGTATGGTGAAGCCGACTTTCAGAGCAATTTGAAAGAGTTGGTTAAAGAACCCGGTTTTGAACACGCAATCCGCTACATAATGCCCGGCGTGGATTATGATGCGTTTGTGGCTCAACTGCTGATGCTCAAAAATACTGATGAATTTCAGATTAAGGTGATGATGCCTTTCCTGGAAATGCTTGCCAAGAACACAACCGACGGCATCACATCAGATGGTTTTGACGAAATCAAGAAAGGCGATGTCTATACGTTTATCTCCAACCACCGCGACATTGTGCTCGATGCATCGTTCCTGAATGTTTGTTTGCTTCGTTACGGTTTGCCTACAAGCGAAATTGCATTGGGCGACAATCTGCTGATTTTCGAGTGGATTGAAAAGTTGGTGAAAATCAATAAAGGTTTTATAGTTAAGCGCAATCTCCGTTTGCTCGAAGCGTTCAAAGCCGCCAAGCAGCTGTCGAGCTATATTCGTTATTGCCTCGTCGACAAGCACGAGAGCGTTTGGATTGCTCAGCGCGAGGGTCGTGCCAAAGACTCTAACGACGTAACGCAAGAGAGCGTTATCAAAATGCTCGCTCTCTCTGCCGGCGACAATGTGGTTGACGGGTTGATTCAACTCAACATTTGTCCGACTACGATTTCGTATGAGTACGATCCTAACGACTATCTCAAAGCGGCTGAATTTCTCCAGCGCCATCGCAATCCCGAGCATAAGAAATCGCAACACGACGACCTCCACGCTATGGAGATAGGCTTGACAGGAAGAAAAGGGAAAGTGCATTTCCACCTCAATCCCTGTATCAATCCCGAGATTGAAAAGCTCCGCGAAGTGACCGACAAGAATGAACTGTTTCCAGCCATTTGCGCTATTATCGACAATGAAATCCATTCGGGCTACAAAATCTTCCCCATTAACTATATCAGCTATGACCGCGTGACCGGCGAGGACCGCTTTGCCGACCGCTACACTCAGGCTGACATCGATGCTTTCAATGCCTACTTTGAGCAGCAACTTGCCAAAGTCAATTTGCCCGACCTGACGGCTGAGGACTACGAATTTATGCGCACCCGCATGATGGAGATGTATGCCAATCCGCTCCGCAATCTCCTTCTAGCCAAGGGCGAATAATACTTTATTCGGGCTAAGAGCCGGTTTGATATAATCGAATTATCATACGCCCATAAGAAAGACAGGCATTCTGTCAGTCGCGATTGCGTAATCAACTGATAGCTCAATCTCCTTATCTCATAACTCATTCCCCCGCTGACCGATGCACACTGTAGCTGCCCCCGTTATAATACTCGGCGTTATAGCGCTGATAGCGTTCTATATGATCAGATTCGTGGCTATGAAACAGAAAAGCCTCCTGCTGCGGGTAGTGCTGACGGCGCTTTCGGTCGTAGCGGTTGCCGGGTGGATTGTCACGATGGCCATCGGCATTAAAACGTCGTCATCATCAGGCTATTACATCGCTTCGATTGCTTTCACTTGCACGTATGTGGTGATTGTGCCATTTATTTTCATTACCATGGTCAGCCTGATTTCAAAGCTGCCGCGGTTGTGGAAATCTAAGCCGCTAAATTGGCTTGACAAAGCGGGATTAGCAGTCGGCGGGCTGATTTTGATTTTGATGTTCGCAGGGTGCTTTACTCGTAAATCGCTATCGGTCAGTAATCACGAGATTATCGATGAAGCTCTGCCCGCTGAGTTTGACGGATTAAGAATCGCTCAAATCAGCGATATGCATCTTGAATCGTTTGGCACCGACACTGTGTTTATCTCCCGCATGGTCAACCGCATTAACGAGCTGAAGCCTGACGTAATTGTATTTACAGGCGATATCGTTTCCCGCAGAGCCGATGAGATGAAGCCATTCGTAGGGCCTTTGAGCAGGCTCAGAGCCCCATTGGGTGTGTATGCCATACTTGGTAACCACGACTATGCCGACTATGTAGAAATGACTGATGAGGAGCGCCTCGCCGACCGACAACAGCTCCGTCAACTCTACTCCAGGACGGCCTTTACACTGCTCCGCGACTCCACGGTTTATCTCACTTCAATTCCTGACACCATTGCCCTTATCGGCACCGAAAACATCAGCACCGGTCGCCATCGCTTCAACACCTACGGCAGTCTGCGCAAAGCTTACCCCAATATCGGAGATAATACATATAAGATATTGCTCACCCACGACCCCGCGTTATGGGTTGACTCAATAGCGGCCAATGCGGATGCTAAGATCAATCTGACTTTGTCGGGCCACACCCACGCAATGCAATGCCGCATCTTGGGGTGGACTCCCGCTTCGCTGTCGTTTAAGACTCCGGCAGGATTGTATTCGACCGACGACGGACGCCGGCTGTATGTCAACGTTGGCATAGGCACTGTAGGACCGTTGACCCGTGTCGGTGCTAATCCTGAAATCACACTGTTAACCCTCAAGCGAAAGCCTTAAGATGAAAGAAACAATCTACAAGGTAGCGATCATGATTGGCACCAACGTGGCCGATCGAGATGCCAAATTAAAGGCTGCCCGTGAGGCTGTTGCGGAGTTGCTTGCCGGGGTAGCGGTTTCTCCTGTAATCGACTCTCCCGATTTCACGGGGAAAGGAGCTGACTATCTCAATCAGGTGGTGACAGGGCGGCTGGCGACGGTTGAAGCGATTGACACTGCCGCTGAAAGCCTTATTGGCAAGCTTCATGCCATTGAGGACTCGTTGGGGCGCGACCGTTCAAAAAAGGAGATTGTGGATGCCGACATCGATTTGGTGATGATCGTTGCCGGTGAGGTCGGGGAATGGAGCAATGCGGTCGTAACGGCTCCGCGCGAAGCCTCCACCACTTTATTCAAATCATTGCTGCGTGCGGTGAAATAACTCTGCCGAAGCATCGATAGCCGGCATTCCGGCCTCTCGGAGCTCACGGAAGTAACGTTCACGACGAATTTTCGGGATGTCGGTCGATAGAATAATTGTGTCGACCGGTGCAATTTGCGCCAGGTCAACTATGTCGCTCCTATAGTTGCGCGTAACAATCAGATAGTCGGCTCGTGCGGAGTCAAATTCAGGATTGGGGGAATCGGCCCACAGATATTTTCTGCCGGCTATGTTGATTACTCTGGCTGAATCGGCGAAGTCTTCAAATCGGTTGCTGAACTTTAACACTTTAATCTTGCGCGAGTCGATGTAATGGATTAAGCGATTGGCGTAGTCGAGCGAGTCGTACCTGAGGGTCAGATTGGAGTGGTTGTTGAGCACCTCTAAAGTGTCGCCACGCTTCATTACCAACGATGTAAAAGCAGCCTTGCGTTCAAAGGTTATCTCCTCTGATGGATAAGGCGCAGGTGTAGTCAAAATCGCTGCTGAAATTGCCGCTATCAGTGCTACAAGTGCTACAAATGCTACAAGTGCTACAAGGGCCTTTTTGCCGTGTAGCAGTATGACCGTTGCTGCAATCAGGAGCACATAGCAGGGCAGAAGCCACTCCCACTGAAAGTAGATGCCTCTGAGCCGTCCCCATTCAAAACCGGCTATCCAATCAATTGCCATAGTCAGAAAGTGATAGAGCCGGTTAATACCCTCGGCAAACAGCCAATGAGGCCACCCCGCAGCATTGCAGAGTACTATCAGCAGCCCGCACGCCATAAAGACAGGTAGCATCGGGGCAATCAGCAGATTGGATATAAGAAACAAAAGGGGCATGTTGTGGAAGTGGTAGGCCACCAGGGGAGCGGTGGCAATCGTGGCTATCAGCGTAACGCCGACAACTTGTTTCAGCCGGCGCAGCCTCCCTTTAGCCATAAACCTGCTCTCGGCAGTTTCAGTGACGAAGATAACGATGGCTGCCGTGGCGATAAACGACAGTTGAAAACCGGGAGAGTTGAGTGCCATAGGGTCGCCTGTGAGAATGATGATGCATGCCAGGCAGAGCGAGTTGAGCGGGTTGCTGTTTCGCTCCAAAATGAGTCCGACCGACAGAATTGAAGCCATAATGACCGAGCGCACCACCGATGCCGACATCCCGGTCAGCATTGCGAACCACCACAGCATAACAATAGTTATGCCGAAACGCCACCTGCGCCGACGCGCCAGAGTCAGAGGCGATAGCAAAATCGAAATCAACCAGGCCAAAGCAGCCACATGGGCGCCACTGATCGACAGGATATGGGCAACACCCGTGGAGCTGAACGCTTGCCGCTCATCAGCTTCAATCATGGAGTTGTCGCCCGTCAGAAGAGTCGTTATAAATCCGGCCGACGATTCGTCGAGGTCGGAGTTTATTATGAGGTCTTTTAGCCGTTCGCGGCAGTGGTAGAAGTAATTGTTGACCTTTTGAGTGAAGGTTGCAGGTCGGCTGTCGATGATAGCCAGACTGTCGCCTCTTACGAAAGCGTGAAACGCAATGCCGTTACGACGGCTTTGGTCAACGGGCATTCCCGGCCATGTGAAATCGTAGATTCGCTCGGGGTAGTTGTAATCTCCTTTGATTGATATTCGCTGACCCGGTTCGGGGGAGTTGACAACGTAGTCGGTAGTTATGGTAATGCGGCATCCATCGAAGTCGCCGTCAGCTATCATTGTGAGTTGAAGTCCGCCGTTCGTCAGCCTGATATCCTTAACAGTTCCCTCGATTGGGGTAAGGCGAGGGGGTAGACTCTCTATCGCCGGCGGCTTGGCCACATCAGCAGCAATCCACCCGATGCAGAGTCCCACAACACCCATTGCAACGACATTCTGCTTGAGCAATATTGAAAGAGTCAACCCCGCCGACGCTACCGCTGCAAGCCACAAAAAGGAGGGCAGATTGGTGGCAAAGATAACCCCTGCCACCACTCCGAGACAGAGGGGCAACAGGGGTAAAGCGTTGAGGCGGAATTTCATCTATTGCAACGTTACATAGCGGATTAAAGGGCAGCTGCAAGCTGTTGTTTGCCGGGCATTGTTATCAACACAACAGCCAGGCTGGCAACGCCTATAAGAATCCAAAGCAGTATGGCCAAAAGCAACGGCTTTGCTCCAACCTGCTTGACTGTAGCGAGCGAGAGGCTTGCGCCGATGAAGAAGAGAGTTACAACCAGCAGTTTCTTGGCCAGAAATACAATCATCGCGCTAACGCCTTCGGGTATAGGTAGATAGGTGTTGATAAGCATAGCGCCTACAAACAGGAATATAAACCACGGAATGGACACCTTAGCGCCCTTCTTGTCGCGGAAAATTGCCATAGTGACGAATGCCAGGGGAATAATCCACAATGCGCGTGTACATTTAATAAGAGTTGCGATTTCGCAAGCTGCCGCCGAAAAAGCATCGCCTGCTCCAACAACTGATGAGGTGTCGTGGATGGCGATTGCAGCCCATGTGCCGAATTGCTGGTCGGTCATGTCAAGTGCGCGTCCAATCGGCGGGAATATGAACAGGGCAATGGCGTTGAGAATGAAGATAACACCGAGCGAAACGGCCATCTCTTTTTCGTTGGCTTTCAGCACCGGGCCTACTGCTGCGATTGCGCTGCCACCGCAAATTGCAGTGCCTGATGAAATCAGATAGGCTGTTTTGCGATTGATGTGGAGCCAGTAGCCAAACAGCACACCAAACACCATTACTCCGATTACGGACACGATGGTGAACAACATGCCCTCGCCGCCCGACTTGAGCGCTTGCGTAATACTCATGCCGAAACCGAGACCCACTACTGAGGCCTGGAGCAGATATTTCGAAGCCTTTTTGTTGAATTTAGGGAAAGGCATCGGGAAGATAAAGGCGTAGACAAGGCCGAGGAACAGCGCAATAGGGGCTGTGGCGATGTTGCCGACTGATGGCAGTCCTATTTCATTCCAGGGGAAAAGCAGAAGCACTACTAACAGCACATAGACTTGGGCTGCGGCGTTTGCTCGCCAGCCTGCTGTGGTCAATAGCTCGGTCGCCTCTTTGACAATCTGTTTATCGTTGTCGCTGACGGGGTTGTTGTTTGATTGGTTGCTCATTTATAATGTGTATTGAAGTGACTGATAAAAAGCAAATTGAATGTAGATTACTTGTCCCATATTTCCCACGCTTTCAGAGCCTGGAGATGGAGCATTTCAAGCCCGTTTTTAACGGTTGCTCCCTGCTCGGCTGACAAGCGCATGAACTTGGTTTCGAGGGGGTTGTAGACCAGGTCGAAGCAAACGTGGTCACGCGTCAATAGCGAATAGGGGATAGGCGGGCAGCCGTCGACATTTGGCGACATGCCCAAGGGGGTTGTGTTAACGATAACCGTGTGGCTGCGCATCACTTCGGGAGTCAGTTGGTCGTAACCCAATTGCCCCTCGGCGGGAGTGCGGGAAACTATTGTCGGTTCAATTCCTAAAGAACGCAGTCCATAAACCACGGCCTTGGCAGCTCCGCCGTTGCCGAGCACAAGCCCGCGGGTTGCCTCGGGATTGAGCATCGGACTCAGTGACTCGGTGAAGCCCACAACGTCAGAGTTAAAGCCGGAGAGCTGTGGCCCGGATGGAGTTTGAGCAATCTTGACAACGTTGACGGCCCCTATAGCTTCTGCAACCGGGTCAATATCTGCCAGGTAAGCCATTACCTGCTGCTTGTAGGGAATGGTGACGTTGAAACCTCGCAGTTGAGGGTATTCTGAAAGCACCTCCATTAAGTCGCCGATGTCAGGTAGCTCAAAGTTAAGGTATTCAGCGTTGATATGCTCCCTCTCGAATTTTTCCGTGAAGAAGGCTTTGGAGAAGGAGTGACCTAACGGGTAACCGATAAGCCCATAGAGGGCGATGGCTTGATGGCTCGACATAAGTAAGAGAGTGAAATAATAGACAAGGCAAAGCGGGCAGAGGAGCGAAGCGTGACTTTCGGAGCTGACGCTCGGTGCGTTTGCGGCCACAAATTTAGTCATTCATTGCTGAAAAAGCAAAAAAATAGGCTTTTTGGCGCTGTAATTGAATAATAATTGCTAACTTTGTTGATTGAGCGGGTTATTAACGGCACATTATCGCTTTTTTTTTTGGCCGAGCACTTCGCTCTTAGTTTGATTGTCTATCTTCAAAGAACAATAGTAATGAAATATATAGGCGCACACGTCTCAACGTCAAACGGCGTTCAAAACGCTCCGGTCAATGCTCATTTGATTGGAGCCGAGGCATTTGCCCTCTTCACCCGCAACCCATCGCGATGGAAGTCAAAACCGATCACCGATGCTGCCGCCGAGGCATTCAAGGCTGAATGTGAGAAATACGGCTTTACCCCTGACCGAATTCTGCCTCACGACTCCTATCTGATTAACCTCGGCTCGCCCGAGCCTGAGAAGTTGGCTATGTCGCGCGAGGCGTTCCTTGACGAGCTGAAACGTTGCGAGCAGCTGGGACTGACCATGCTCAACTTTCATCCCGGAAGTCATCTAAACCAAATTGACCCCGACCTTTGCCTTGCTCTGATTGCCGACTCAATCAATCGCGCGCTGGAATCAACGACCGGAGTTACCGCTGTGATTGAAAACACAGCCGGGCAAGGCTCAAATCTCGGTCACGACTTTGCTCAGATTGCAGCAATCATTGACCGCGTCGAGGACAAGAGCCGTGTAGGCGTTTGCATCGATACCTGCCACACCCTCGCAGCAGGCTACGACCTCTCTACCCCCGAAGGCTATGACGCCACATGGCGCGACTTTGAACGCATCATCGGATGGAAATATCTCAAGGGTATGCACATCAATGACTCCAAAAAGGGTGCAGGCTCGCGCGTTGACCGCCATGAGTCAATCGGTGGCGGAGCGCTCGGCGACAGCTTCTTTAAAATGCTGATGGCCGACCCGCGTTTCGACAACATTCCTCTCATTCTCGAAACTCCCAACGAGGAGATTTGGGCCGACGAGATTGCTCGCTTGAAGCAGTGGGCCTCGCAAAGCTGACCCCGCAGATTTCAGCCTCTATTCAATAACCGACTTTCTCCATCACTATCCAACAAAAATAAAATACTAACAACATAAACTAAATCCTTATCAATTGTCATGAAGACTAAACCCGACTTAGGCTTTTGGAAACTTTGGAACTTGAGTTTCGGTTTCTTCGGCGTTCAAATCGCCTATGCCTTGCAAAGCTCGCAGGTCAGCCGTATTTTCTCAACTATCGGCGCTGACCCCCACGACTTGAGCTATTTCTGGATTCTCCCTCCGCTGATGGGTCTTATCGTTCAACCTATCATCGGCACTGCCTCTGACCGCACTTGGAACCGCTTCGGCCGTCGCCTCCCTTATCTCATTCTCGGCGCCGCAATCGCAGTTGTCGTTATGTGCTTCCTCCCCAATGCCGGCAGCCTTGGCCTGACAGTTTCATCGGCCATCATCTTCGGCCTGGTGATGCTTATGCTCCTCGACACATCTATAAATATGGCTATGCAGCCATTTAAGATGCTCGTTGGCGACATGGTCAATGAAAAGCAAAAAGGCTTGGCCTACTCAATCCAGTCATTCCTCTGCAATGCAGGCTCTGTGGTAGGTTACATCGCACCTATTATCCTTGCTCTGTTCCTTGCCAACACCGCTCCCGAAGGCCAGGTTCCCCCCACAGTTACCTGGGCATTCTACCTCGGAGCATTGATTTTGGTTCTCTGCGTTATCTACACCTTTGCCAAGGTTAAAGAGATGCCGCCGGCCGAATATGCCATGTATAACGGCTCATCTGAAAATGCCAAAGGCAAACGCGACAACCTTTTCAAACTCCTGGCTAAAGCTCCTAAAGTGTTCTGGACAGTCGGTTTGGTTCAATTCTTCTGCTGGGCAGCATTCCTTTATATGTGGAGCTACTCAACCGATGCTATTGCCGGCGGTGCATTCCACGCCCCCTCAACCCAAAAGGTCAGCAGCATTGTTATCAACGGTGAGTCTTTCGGCGACAACTACGTCTTTGCCGATGAAACCGTTATCGTTGACCACGGTCAATTGACCACTGCTGCCGTGATGATCAACGGTGAGCGCGTTGAAGCCGGCGAAGTGACTTTGGCTGATGGCTCGGCAATCATCACCAAGGGCGAGCTCGCTTACGTTAACGGCAATGCTCCCGCCATGCCCGCTGCCAACGTTGAGGTGATAGTTGACGGAGAGCCCGTAGTGCTCACTCAGGATATGGCCGTAATTACCGCCCTGTCAGAAGTAACTCCCGAGCATAAACTCTCTCAAGCCCACATTGCAAAACTCAATGCCGACGGCGTTTATGAGAAAGAAGAGGTTACCGACCTCCCTTCAGCCGCAGCTGCCGATATCGAGGTGAAATATGACACCGTCCTCAATGCTCAATCTAAAGAGTATCAGGATGCAGGTAACTGGAATGGTATTCTTCTCGCCGTTCAAGGCCTCGTGGCCGTGCTTTGGGCTATCGTGCTTCCTCGCTTCCGCAACCGCCGTGTGGCTTACTCAGTCAGCCTGCTTATCGGAGCAATCGGCTTCGCTTCAATCTGGTTTGTAGATAATCAATGGTTGCTCCTCGTGTCTTACGGCATTGTAGGTTGCGCTTGGGCCGCTATGTTGGCTATGCCTTTCACTATCTTGACCAATGCACTCTCCGGGGGCAACATCGGTGCTTACCTGGGCTTGTTTAACTGCACTATCTGCGTGCCCCAAATCGTGGCTGCATTGGTTGGTGGTGCAATCCTCGGTCTCGCTCCCATGCTCCAAAACGGTGCTCCCAAAACCACCTTTATGCTCGTGGTTTCCGGCATCCTGTTGCTTGTTGGTGCGTTAGCCGTTTGGATTGTCAAAGAAACATCAGGCTCGAAACAGGGCGTTAACGTCACTGAAGAAGAAATCATGACTGAAATTGCCGACGCATAATTTCGCTCCGATCTCATAGCGAAGATACAATCTTATAGTAAAGAGTCGCTCCCGACAAGCTCGCGAGCGGCTCTTTTTGTTTGCCGGAGTTAACAAAAAGGACTCTCAGAGTGTTATAAAGTTTTAACTATTTATCTAATTTACTATGAAGAAAACACTACTTTTTGCATCTGTTATTGCTGCCCTCCCAATTGTGGCAAGCGCCCAAGCGGTCGAATCTGACTCCCTCTCCAATGCTCTCCCTTCGGGCAATTCCGCAGTGCCTGACCATGCCGTGGTGCTCACCGGTGGCGAAAACGGTGTGCGCCAAGAGCTCCTCGATGAGCTTTACAGCGAGTCAAACCACACATTCAACGACCCCTCGGCGCCTCGCTTCCTTCTGCTCGACAAACAAGGTAATACCATTTTCGGTATTGGCGGTCAGATTGAGGGCGTGGTTCGTTACGACTTCGGTGGAGCACAGGAGAGCGATGGATTTAACGTGATGAACATAGCCGTGCCGGCCAATCCCGCTCGCCGCGAGCGTTTCAGCGCCGATGCAACCCGCTCCTCATTAGTATTCCACCTGTTGCGCAACACCCGCTTAGGTGTGCTCTCAGGCTATGTGCATGCCGATTTCTCCGGTCAGAACTATGGCTTCAAGCTTCGCCAGGCCTACATTCGCCTCCACAACGTAACAGCCGGTTTGGCCATATCGACCTTCCAGGACGTAATGGCAACTCCCTCGTCAATCGACTATAACGGCCCCGTAGGGCAGGTCGACCACAAGACCATGCAACTGCAATATCGTGTCAACTACGCCAACGGATTGGGGTGGGGCATAGCAGCGGAGCTTCCTCCTTTCGGAGCCACTTACGGACCGCAAACCGAGGCCATCAGCCAGCGGGTTCCTGACCTGCCTGCCTACATTCAATATCAATGGGCCGGAGGCAAGAGCCACATTCGCGCCTCAGCAATGCTTCGCAACCTCTCTTACCGCGACCTCGCAACTGCTTCCAATCGCTTTGCCACCGGCTATGGTGTGCAACTCTCGGGCGTCGTGAAGATTGTGCCTCAACTGACGGCTTTAGCTCAAGCCACCTACGGCCGGGGCATTACCTCTTACATGGAAAGCACCATGTCGTCGACCTACGACCTTATCCCGGCGGCCTCTGCCGACGGACACCTTAACCCCACACCCTCATTCGGCTTCGTTGGCGGCCTGAAATACAAACCGCTCCCTAACTTTTTCGTTTCAACCAACTATTCGATGCTTCGTCTCTACGGCACCGAAACAGTTGGGCCCGACGCCTTCCATCGCGGCAACTATGCAGCCGTCAACGCTTTCTACAATCCCCTCGACGAGCTGCAGGTAGGCATTGAATATATCCACGGCCGCTACAAAATAGCCGATGGTCAGTCAGCCACCGCCAACCGCATCGAGCTCATGGTTAAATACTCCTTCTAACCGGGTCTAAGGCTGACTCGAAGCCGAGAAGCCAACAACTGCAAAATCGAATTAAAAGATATTAAATCGGGCAACCATGCGAGGTTGCCCGTTGTTTTAGAGTCAAAGAAACAGAAAAACTTACTCTAAAACTATGGAACGCATTATTAAACTATCAGAGCTTGAGCAGGCTGTTGACCATGCCTACGAGCAATTCAAATCGCTCAACGAGGGGGAGATTGACTCCCGACTCGATGATGTTGACCCTAAAGCCTTCGGCATAACCGTAACCTTGGCCGATGGCACTACTATCAACAAAGGTGACACCAAAGTTCAAGCTCCTCTGGGCGCTATCGTGAAGATTCCGGTTGCATCCATTTTGCTCTCTCAAAACGCCCCGCAAGAGATTGTAAAGAAATCCGGTCAATGCGCGTGTCAGTGTTCGGCCGCAAAACCGGCGGAGAAGCTGCCTAAAGGCCACAAAGGCATCCGCGCAGTGTCAATGATTCAACCTCAGGGCGACCCTGATTCAAAATGGAATTTCATTGAAAATCAAATGATAAATCTCATGGGCTCGGCTCCTCTACTCGACCGTAAGCTCTATGAAGGCCTCAACAAAGCTGCTGCTGAAGCCGGCGTTGAAGACTCTTTGGCTAAAGCAGGATATTTCCTCTATGACAACGGCGAAGTGTCAATCGACCTCTACAACCGCGCCCGCTCAATGAAAGCTTCAACCGAGCAGCTGGCTATGATGGGTGCTACCATCGCAGCCGATGGCGTCAACCCCGCAACCAAGCAAATTTGCTACGACGGTTCTATCTCAGAGCGCATTGTGGGCATGATGGCCGCCAAAGGCCCTCATAAAATGTCGGCTCCATGGGCCATGCTTGCCGGACTTCCCGCCAAATCAAGCTTTGCCGGCTCGATGCTCGGCATCTATCCCGGCGTGATGGCTATAGCTGCCTACGCTCCTGCCGTTAATGCCAAAGGCATTTCCGTTAAGGCCGCCCACGCCATCATGTCAATAATGAACGAATTGCAAATCAGTGTGTTCCAAAGTGCATCACTGAAAATTGACACTACTAAATAACACACACGCACTCCTAACAACGACGATTGAAAGTTTTTTAGATACATCGTTATTTATCTCACGATTGCCGCATCAGCCACTTGATTGACTGACGCGGCTTTTTTTTGTTGACACTCGTCAGAAATGTTGGTCGTTGAAATGCAAAAATCTATAAAAATTCATTTTCCGATAGCAAATTGTTGCACTATCAAAATTTTATCGCTATCTTTGCAACTGTTAAAAACGAAATCATTCATTATTAAATCATATTAAACATAAGTTTATGAAAGCAACCGAAGTGCTCGACGATTTGCGTCGTCGTTTCCCTAACGAACCCGAGTATCTCCAGGCCGTTGAAGAGGTGTTGACCACTATCGAGGACACCTACAACGAGCATCCCGAATTTGAAAAATATAATCTCATTGAGCGCCTTTGCATCCCTGATCGCATCTACTCATTCCGCGTTAGCTGGGTCGACGATAAAGGCAACGTGCGCAACAACATGGGCTATCGCATCCAGCACTCCAACGCTATCGGCCCCTACAAAGGAGGTATCCGTTTCCACTCTTCGGTTAACCAGTCAATCTTGAAATTCCTCGCCTTTGAGCAGACTTTCAAAAACTCGCTGACAACGCTCGCAATGGGTGGCGCCAAGGGCGGTTCTGACTTCTCTCCCCGTGGCAAGAGCGATATGGAAGTGATGCGCTTCTGCCAGGCTTTCATTCAGGAACTGTGGCGCTACATCGGCGCTGATACCGACGTGCCTGCCGGCGATATCGGCGTAGGCGGTCGTGAAGTGGGCTATATGTATGGTATGTACAAGAAGATGGCTCGCGAAAACACCGGTACATTCACCGGCAAAGGCCTCGAATTTGGCGGCTCGCTCATTCGCCCCGAAGCTACCGGTTACGGCAACGTTTACTTCCTTCTCAATATGCTCGCCACCAAAGGCATCGACATCAAAGACAAGCGCGTGGCTATCTCAGGCTCAGGCAATGTGGCCACCTACACCGCTGAAAAGCTCCTCCAATTGGGCGCCAAAGTGGTTTCGCTCTCTGACTCCGACGGTACAGTAATCATCCCCGACGGTATCACACAGGAGCAACTCAACTTCGTGTTTGAGCTCAAAAACATCTATCGCGGCCGTATCAAAGAGTTTGCTGAAGAATACAATCTTCCCTACTATCCCGGCGAACGCCCCTGGACCAAGGTTCAATGCGACATCGCTCTCCCCTCAGCCACTCAAAACGAACTTAACGGCGAAGAGGCTCGCGCGCTGCTTGCAGGCGGTTGCTTCGCAGTGAGCGAAGGTGCCAACATGCCCTCCACTCCCGAGGCTATCAAAGAATTCCTCGCCGCCAAGATTCTTTACGCACCCGGCAAAGCTGCAAATGCAGGCGGTGTGTCAGTTTCAGGCTTGGAAATGGCTCAGAACTCACAGAAACTTTCATGGAGCGCAGCCGAAGTTGATGAAAAACTCAAATCAATCATGGCTGAAATCCACCGTCAGTGCACCCTCTTCGGTAAAGAAGCCGACGGCTACGTTAACTATGTCAAAGGTGCTAACGTTGCAGGCTTCATGAAAGTGGCCCGCGCCATGATGGCCCAAGGTATCCTCTAAACTGACTTTTTCCACTATCGCATAAAGCGCAAGGCTCCTCATCGGGCCCTGCGTTTTTTTTTGAAGTTGCCCGGCAAAAGCTGATGTAGCCAACATTACGGAAGTGCGGTCGGGGCCTGTTGCAACTGCCATAATCCGTTGTTGCCCCCTGCGGTGCTACACATGCTACACGCTACACGGGTAGTGCTACTGCTACACGTGCTACACGCTACACGGGTAGTGCTACTGCTACACGTGCTACACTGCTACACGGGCAGTGCTACTGCTACACTAATTCCGGGTCAGTCGCGAAAGTCGGTTGAAATGTTATAAAACCGAGTAAAGAATTTATCTTCACATTGAGCTGCGCAGCAGCGACGTTTATGCCAAAC
>CAMWUH010000019.1 GCA_947177325.1 uncultured Bacteroidales bacterium | reverse complement strand
AATTGCAGCAGTGCATTGCCCGCCAGGTCAACATTGCCGGTTTTCAAAGCCTCTTTGAGTTGTATTTGGGCATTTTTGACAACTGTGGCCGGGAAATCAAAATCGGGAGTTTCTACCTTATTATCCCCCTTGGCGCTGAAAAAATCAA
This sequence comes from uncultured Bacteroidales bacterium, assembly GCA_947177325.1. Classification (GTDB taxonomy): domain Bacteria; phylum Bacteroidota; class Bacteroidia; order Bacteroidales; family Muribaculaceae; genus JAGBWK01. The sequence goes on along the minus strand of CAMWUH010000019.1, from coordinate 15,882 downwards.
AAAACGACATAGAAAAGATTACAATTGTAAGAATAGCAAATCGTTGCATAACTGTTGGTTTAAAGCCGGGTCTAAGTTTCTTTTTGCAAATATAACGCATTTAAATTTCTTTGTTGCAACTTTTACTCCCCTGAAAGTGTTAAAAAAATATATTAACCACGTTTCAACTATGCACTATTTTATCGACATCCTACGCGAATATCCCGTTATCGCTCTATTCCTCACGGTGGGATTAGGTTTTCTGTTCGGGCGTTTCAAGATCAAAGGCTTCTCGCTCGGTAGTGTCACTTGCACCCTTTTGGTCGGCATTTTGATTGGTCAACTGGGTATTCAAGTATCAGGTCAGATTAAGACGGCCTTTTTTATGCTTTTCCTCTTCTCGATTGGCTACAGTGTTGGGCCCGGGTTCTTCCGCTCGCTGCGTGGCATCGGATTGAAGCAAGCGGGTTTTGCTGTGACGCTTGGCGTGGTTATTTTCGGTGTAACCGTTGGTTTAAGCCATCTGTTTAACTACAACGCCGGCGAGACCGTAGGTCTTTTCTCCGGGTCTCAGACCTGCTCCTCGCTCATTGGTGTTGGCTCTGAAGCGATCCAAAACAGTGTACTATTGCCCGATGAGAAAACGGAACAAATCAACATGGTGCCCGTTTGCTACGCCGTTACTTACGTCTATGGAACTCTCGGCACCATCATTATTCTCAGCCTTCTCGGCCCCAAATTGCTCGGTGGCCTCGAAAAGGTAAAAGAAGAAACTCGACGATTGCAACTTCAATATTCATCTAACCCTTGGCGCGACGACCCCGCTTATATCAACGCCCATCGCCCTGTGTTGTTTCGCACTTTTGCTCTCTCCAATCCCGAAATCAACGGAATGACCGTCAAAGGCGTCGAACGGCTGCTCCGCGAAGCCGGAATACCCGGCTATATTGTTAGGCTTCACCATGCCCAGAGCGATGAAATTATCGACGCATCTTCATCAACCGTGCTGACAGTTGGAGATGTTGTGATGGTGTCAGGCCGAGCTGAAAATCTAATCTACACTACTCGTCTGGTTGGTGAGGAGACCTCTGATGCCGTTTTGCTCAACTTCCCGATGAAGCAAGTGCCGGTGCTCTTGCGCAACCACAACATTATCGATAGCTCAGTCGACCGTCTCATGGCCGAAAAATGGATGCATGGCGTAACCGTCAAAGAAATCATGCGTGAAGGCAAAGAGATTGATTTTTCGAGCGAAGAGTTTAAATTTGAATCACGCGACCTCATCACTATCGTTGGGCCAAATAAATCGGTTAACAAAGCTGCCTCTCATCTTGGTCACATGGACCGTCCATCGATTCACACCGATATTATGTTTCTCTGCCTGGCACTATTCGTTGGCGGCCTTTTCGGAGCAGCCACTATTCATTTCGGCAACGTGCCCGTTAGCTTCGGCACCGGTGGCGGAGCTCTCTTGGCAGGCTTGATTTTCGGATGGGTTCGCTCTCGCCGTCCAAGCTACGGCCACATCCCCAAATCAGTAGTTTGGTTTCTGAATCAAATTGGCCTTACTGCCTTCATTGCTGCAGTTGGACTAAATTGCGCGCCCGAATTTATCAGCGGCATTAAGCAAGCTGGCTGGATGCTCCCCATCGTTGGCATTATCGCTACGAGTGTACCTTTGTTGATTGGCCTGTGGCTCGGACATAAAGTATTTAAATTCCCGGCTGCATTTACTTTAGGCTGTTGCGCCGGAACCCGTACATGCACAGCCGCCCTCGGTGCCGTGCAAGACACCATAGACTCCACTCTTCCCACCATTGCCTACACAATAACCTACGCCGTCAGCAATATTCTGCTAATTATCTGGGGCCTTATAGCCGTTATCCTCGCTTAGACCCGGTTCCCCAATATTTGTTAATGCTGAGGACGCATATCGCCGAGAGATTTTTGGATTGTGATGAAGGAGCGTAGCCGTAGCTACGTGACTGAAGAACGAGGTAAAAAGCGCCGGTGAGATGCGGTGCTATGGTAACTTTTTGCCACAGTACACAATTACAAAACTCTTTCTACAAAGCTTCTGCGCAAAAAAACCTGATAAGGCCATAAACAATGGCATGTGAAACGAATATATAAACCTAAAGATGGAGTCGTCGAAAGGAGAATCTGAGCGCAAATATTGAATACTATGTCCCCACAATACTAAGAAAATAGCCATACACTCCAAGATCTCGAGCCAGACCACTCTATTCCTACTTGGCTCGGTTTGATTTATTACACTATCACCATTCTGGTTTAAAGTTCTAAATTTAAGGATGTTATTCTTTAGAGCAAACATATAGCGAAGATTATATTTTGGGAGAACACAAAATATAAAAATATTAGGGGGGAAGAAAATACAAGTCAGAAATTTTATGGAATTATATTTAAGCTCTAAGTAACTGCTTTTTCCAATTTACTCTAACCAAATATCCGGTTTTCTCACCGAAATATAAGAGCGGCTGCGAAAAGAAATCGCAGCCGCTTAGTGTTTTAGAGTTGCTTTAATAGATTTACTCGTTCAGTTACCAGATTACGACTTGCTCTTCAGGAGCGAGGTAAAGGGCATCGCCGGGAGTAATACCGAAAGCCTTGAAGAAGGGGGTGATGTTACGCAAGGTTACGTTGACACGGTTTTCGGGAAGGGAGTGAACGTCGCTCATAGTGCGGTTGCGTTTTTCTTCGGGGCGGGTGTTGGCGGCCCAGATGTTGGCGTAGTTCATGTAGAACACTTGCATCGGTGTGAAACCGTCAATTTTTTCGTCGCCGTTCTCGGCATCAATTCCTTTCTTGGCCTGCGAGTCAAGGAAGGCGGTGCGAGAAATACGAAGGCCACCCTGGTCTGCAATATTTTCGCCGAGAGTGTATTGTCCGTTAGCGTTCAAGCCGGGGAGCACCTCAACTGCGTTGAATTGATTAACCAAACCGTTGGTGAGCGCTTCAAAGGCTTCGGCATCGGCCGGTGTCCACCAGTCGGCCAAGTTACCTGAGGCGTCGAAGTTGCGACCTTGATCGTCAAAGCCGTGGGTCATTTCGTGACCGATTACCACGCCGATGCCACCGTAGTTTTCAGCGTCGGAAGCTTCGGGGTCAAAGAAGGGAGCTTGAAGGATGCCGGCGGGGAACACGATTTCGTTGGCCATGGGGTTGTAGTAGGCGTTAACAGTTTGAGGAGTCATGCCCCATTCGGTTTTGTCGACCGGTTTACCCCATTTAGCGTATTCGCGGGCTTGGTGCCATTGCTCAACGGTGTGCCTATTTTCGTAGTACGATTTTGAGGGGTCGATTTCGAGAGTTGTGTAATCGAGCCATTTGTCGGGGTAACCGATTTTTACTGTGAAGGCATTGAGCTTTTTGAGTGCTTGCATTTTGGTGTCAGTGCTCATCCAAGGTAGATTGATGAGGTGTTTACCAAGAGCTCCGCGTAGGTTTTCAACCAAGTCGAGCATATATTCTTTTGAAGACTCAGGGAAGTATTTCTCAACATAGAGTTGGCCAATTGCCTCGCCCATAGCGCCTTCAGTGGCCGAGAGGGCGCGTTTCCATCGGGGACGCTGCTCCTGAACGCCACTAACCACTTTGTTAAATTCAAAAGCGGCGTCAGTGAAGTTGTCGCTCAGTTTTGAAGCTGCTTGCGAAACGTATTTCCAAAGATAGTAGTCTTTGATTTCGCGGTCGGTGAGCGAAGTAATGAGGTCGTTGCCGCGCTGCACGGTGTTAAGTTGAGTAACAATTACCTGCTCGGGTGTGTTGATACCCATTGTTTCGATGAAATAGCGATCCCAGTCAACTGCAGGATACAATTCCTTGATTTGCTCGATGGTGCGGGGATTATACATCGCAGGGATATTGCGGCTTTGCTCGCGGGTCCATGTCTCTTCAGCGATTGATTTTTCGATTTTCATCACGTTTTTAACAATGCGCTTTGCATCGCGAGCCGAGTAGCCGGCGTTGCGCATTTGAGTTTCAATCAGCTTTTCGTAGGCCTTGCGGATTTTCAGGTTCTCGGCATCCTCGCTAAGATAGTAGTCGCGGTCGCCCATGCCGAGGCGTGCGCCTGAGATATACATTGCATACTCATTAGAGTTAGCCATATCTTCCATAGGGCCGGCAGCAAAGAAGGGGTTGCCAACCTTGGCGTGCATCCACATCAGCAGCCCGGGCATATCTTCGTGCCGAGCATCCTCAATTTTTTTCAGGTCTGCTTTGATTGGTGCAGCTCCTTCAGTGTTGCGGCGCACGGAGTCCATAGCCAGGGAGTAGAGATTCGCAACTTTATAGGCCACTGTGCCGGGCTCGGGGTTGGTGGCAGCGAGATTTGTTACAATCTCTTTCACACGACGTTCTGACTCGTCGGACAGCACATTGAATTGACCGTAGCGCGAATATTCGGCAGTCAGTGGGTGTGCGCCTTGCCAACCACGGTTCACGTGGCGATAGAAATCGGTGCCGAGTGGAATCGAATTATCGATGTAGTCGGCATTGAGGCTTTTCAGATGTTCTTCAGCCATAGCGTTAAAAGAGATTCCGGCAGCGACAGCAATCGCGAGCGCAATCTTATTTGTTTTCATGTTAATTTGATGTGATATTGGTGATTGAGAATAAATTTCTTGAGGCGGAAATGGTTAACTTTGCAGCTCTTCTCATAAAAGTTATCGCTGCTCCGACACACATATTGATATAAAAATGATTGGCACAAAGATAACAATTTTCTTCATGCCAATCAAATTATTTTAGTTTTCAGGGACGGCCTGGCGATGGGGCGACATCGGGATTGAAAGCGTAAGCGCCCAATGCTGCCGGAGTTTCGTAGGCACGGCCGTAACGGTCGGTGGTCAACGGCTTGATGTTGAGCGCGGCATCCGATTTACCTAACGCAGGAGAGTCGGGCTGCAGACGATAGTCAAAGTGATAGTCGGCTCTGACTGTGTAAAATAGCGGGTCTTCACCCCAGATACAGTTAATAAAATTATCGTCATCGCTTCCTTCCGACCCTATGAGTGAGTTTTCCACAGTAACTGCTGTGTCGGTCAGGTCGCCGTGAGAGAATTCTTTTCCAAGTCCGTAAAATATTGAGTTGGTGAAGCGAGCTGTAAGGTAAGGCTCGCCCGATTCATCATCGCTATCGGCGTTGATATGCTCAAATTGAATAGCCGGACCGCCAATGGCTGTAAATAAATAATAGTTGGCGACAGTGGCTTGGTCAACACGATGGCTACCACCGGCCAAACGCATAATTCCTGAAGAGGCATCCGTAAGCTCGCATCCCATAATTTCCAGATTAGAGTGCTCGGCATCAATGATATATCCGGCAGAGTTGTGAACCTGGCAGTTATATAGGGTAAGGGCTTTGACCGTCGCAGGCAGACCTTTAGTGGCATCACGTAGAGTAATGCCGTCACTGGAGTTGCGCAGACTTACAAACGACATTTCATTACCGGTTGAACCGGGGGCAATGAAAACGCCACCCCATTGGCCCGACATCAATTCGTAGGGGATGGATGCGGCTACGTTGCCGGTGCGGTCACCGGTAAATTCAATCTGTTTGTCAGCCGTGCCGTTTGCGATCAGTCTGCCTTCAACCTTAATTGCGGCCCCGTCATGGAAACGCAGTTTCACTCCGGGCTCCAATGTCAATGTGGCACCTTTGACTATTCGGAGCGTGTCAAACACTTGGTAAGGGCGGTCAGCCGTAAGCCGACGGTCAGTAGTTATATCAACCGCTTTCAGGCGCTCTACATCCTGGCCTGTTACGCTAAGCACCACGGTGCGTGTGACTCCGTTAGTGACGAAATCGAGGTAGCTTCTTAATTCCTTAGGGTCAAAAGTGCCATTGGCCGGCAACTGAGCGGCTACGAATACACAAATAGAATCGTTAGGGCGCACCTCGATATTGTGGAACGATTGGGCCGATATGCCGTCAACGTTAAGGCGAAACAGCCCGTCAGAATCGTCGCGCAGCGTAATGCTTGAGATGTTAAGTTGCTTTTTATATGGGTTATAAACGGTAAATTTAGCCGTAGGTGTCGGGTCGAGCGTGAAAGTTTCACCCAGGTCGAGCGTATCGACCGAGAACTTAGGCTGGTCAGCCGGTGAGGTTGTGAAGCCGTCTTCGATGCAAGAGCTCAGACCTGCAACACCGACCACGGCTACTATTATGAGGTATATAAATCGTTTCATTACAGTCTTTCTTAAGTAAGTAAGCGAGGTGGAGATAGAGGCAGTTACTTATAAATATTCAACGTATTATGACTGTTTTTATTGCATTTTAATCGCCATTATGCTACCTTTGCATCAATAATAAGCGTTTATAAATGTCAACAATTCATAATAACGGCTATTCTTCTCATCTTCCAACCCAACCCTCTACCCGACTCTCTGTGTTGTTTCTCTGCCTGACGGTGTTGTTTTGCGTCTGCTTAATAGTAGCCAACTTGATAGAAATCAAAACAATAGCCATAGGCGAAGCAGTCATTACGGCCGGTTTCATTGTTTTCCCTATCTCCTACATAATCAACGATTGTGTAGTTGAGGTGTACGGGCTGCGACGTGCTCGGATAATGATTTGGCTGGGCTTTGCTTCATCACTGTTTGTTGCGCTGATGTTGCAGTTAGCTATCATGCTCCCCGGCTCGGCCGATTGGCAACACCAGGAATCGATGCGCCATATCTACGGCACAGTGCCCCGTATTATGGCTGCCAGTTACATCGCTTTCCTATGCGGTTCAATGGTCAATGCCTACGTCATGAACTTGCTCAAACAACGCCACGGTGCCGATCGTCGTTTCTCTTTTCGCGCAATCATATCTACCTTGTTGGGCGAAGGGCTCGACTCCATTCTATTCTTTCCCATTGCTTTTGCCGGCACTCTCCCTCTGTCAACCATTATATCTCTTATTCTTACCCAAACTCTCCTGAAAACGCTCTACGAAATTGCTGTCCTTCCGGTCACTATTCGCGTAGTGCGACGACTGAAACGCGCTGAAGAGCAACACCCCATCGACTAATGAACCCCCTTTACGATAATATCAAATGGGTGTGGCTCGACCTCGACGACACCCTCTACGATTTTCAAGCTGCCTCTCTGATCGCCCTCGGCAAAGTCCACTCCGACTTGGAACTCAGCCGCTTCTTCCGCTCGGCCGATGAATGGATTGACATTTATCATCGCCACAACTCCGCGCTTTGGAAGCTCTATAATCGGGCTGAAATCACAAAAGAGTTTCTGAAAATGGAGCGTTTTCGGCGACCACTTGTTGAAGCGGGAGCCGACGATGCTACGGCTCGCCGTCTGTCCATGCAGCTCGACCCGCTATATCTCGACCTGTTGGGACGGGCCGGCTGTACAATTCCCGGAGCTATTGAGCTGCTTCAATCCCTCCATTCAAATGGCTTCAAAGTAGGAATTCTCTCTAACGGTTTCACCGAAGTGCAGCATAAGAAGCTACTTTCATCAGGCATCGCCCCCTATACTGACTGTGTAGTGCTAAGCGATGAAATCGGCATCAACAAACCTGACCGCCGACTATTTGACTATGCACTCAAAAAAGCCGGCACCACTGCCTCTGCTTCGCTGATGATTGGCGACAACCCCGACACCGATATAGCCGGAGCAACAGCTGCCGGATGGAGAGCCCGCCTATTCAATCCGGCAGAGGACTCCCTTTATGCGCTTCTTCCTTAACTTAGACCCGGTTCCCCACAATAGGCCAATCGATTCGGCCGGTCTATTTTTTCTCACAACATTTTTACTAATTACCCGAATTTATAGATTAGTGAAAGAAATTTGCTAAAATATTTGGCTATACGCAAACATTTTGCTAACTTTGCAACATAATTAAGAGTTTTTCACAACCATTGCGCTACTCTCTCATCCATTTCTATTTCCGCAATCATTCTCATATCAATAGGTTATAATTTTTTTAGGTTAAAAGGTTACACAAATTCCTTAGGTTATGAAACTTTTAGGCAACAAACCAAACTATTGGTGGCTCTCAATGCTTTTGTTGATTATTGGCATGAGCGCTATCGGACTGACATCTTCACTTAACCCTTCTCTTTTCAATCTCCCCGGAAATCACTTATGGGCTAACGTTGCATGGATGATTACTGCAACGATTTTCGTGCTCATGATGACTCCGGGCCTTTCATTTTTCTATGGCGGCATGGTACGCCGAAAAAATGTCATATCAACAATGCTTCAAAGTTTCATCGTGATGGGATTTGTCAGCGTTGTTTGGGTGGTCATTGGTTTCGGCCTGACTTTCGGCGACGACGTGTGCCATATTATCGGCAACCCTTCTCACTTCTTCATGTTCAACAATGTAGGCGTAGGCAACGTTGCCGATCCCATCTCTGATGTTAGCCAAATCGGCCTCGCCACTACCACTATTCCTCTGGCTCTATTCGCTCTCTTCCAAATGAAGTTTGCAATCATCACCCCCTCGCTCATCACAGGCGCTTTTGCCGAGCGCGTACATTTCGCCGGCTATCTGCTCTTTATGCTCCTATGGACCATTCTCGTTTACTGTCCCTTGGCCCACTGCACATGGCACCCCGAAGGCCTCTTCGGCATGCTGCATGTCCACGACTACGCCGGCGGCATTGTGGTTCACGCCGCCTCCGGCGTCGCAGCCCTCGCCGGGGCAATCTTTCTTGGACGCCGCCAAGACTCCGGCGAAAAAGCCAAACCGGCCAACGTTCCCTTCGTGCTCCTCGGCGCAGCTCTGCTCTGGCTCGGTTGGTTCGGCTTTAACGGCGGCAGCTCACTCGCTGCCGATGGCATCGCCATTTCAGCATTCCTTAACACCAACACGGGCGCTGCAACCGCTATGATTACCTGGATAACCCTCGATGCAATCCGTGGCCGCAAGCCCTCCGCAATGGGCGCAGCCGTTGGCGCAGTAGTAGGCCTTGTTGCCATCACCCCCTGTGCCGGCTGGGTTACCGTCGGTCAAAGCATTTTTATCGCTTTCATAATCACTCTTGCCTGCAACCTCGCCTGCACTTGGAAAGGCTACTCACGAGTAGCCGACGATGCTCTCGACGTCTTTCCCACTCATGGGCTCGGTGGTATACTCGGCACTGTGCTGACCGGCATCTTCGCTTACGACTTTTTCGCTTACGACAACCCCGCCATGGTGTCGCGCACAACTTTCTTTGTCAACCACATCATCGTTATCCTCGGCGTGTGCATCTACACCTTTGTTATCAGCTATTTCCTCTACTGGCTGACCGACAAAATCGTGCCTATGCGTGTCAGCAGCTGGCACGAAACCATCGGACTCGACGCTTCGCAACACAACGAAGAGTATGACCGTGCTCAGCACGACGCCGATGTCAGCGACGCCGACTGGTTCCGCTCAACCGAAGAAAACTAACTCTCTCCGCTTCATATCACCCTCTGTTAACGACATCAATCCTTAAACTATGCATAGCAATCAAGGTCTTTACGACAACAGTTTTGAACACGACGCCTGCGGTGTTGGGCTTTTGGTCAACATAAAAGGCATCAAATCTCATCGTCTCGTTGAGCAAGGTTTGCAAGTTCTCGAGCACATGGTTCACCGAGGCGCTGAAGGTGCCGACCCCCTCACCGGCGACGGTGCCGGCATCATGGTGCAAATCCCACATGAATTTATCCTCCTTCAAGGAATTCCCGTTCCCGAAAAAGGTCGCTACGGCACCGGCCTCGTCTTTCTCCCCAAAAACTCTGACTCGGCTCAAATCATGCTCGACATCATCGAGCGCGAAGCCATGTCGCTCGGACTTAAGCTTATGGCCGTGCGCCAAGTACCGGTCAATAACTCTCAGCTGGGCGCAGTGGCCCGCGAAGCCGAGCCCGATATCAAGCAAATTTTCGTCAGCGACGAAGAGTCTGACAATCCAATCGAGCTCCGACTCTACATCCTCCGCAAAAACGTCGAGAAAAAAATTGCTCAAAGCAACCTCCCCGACAAAGACAAATTCTATATAGTTTCCCTCTCCTCTCAAACCATCATCTACAAAGGCATGCTCTCAAGCATGCAGCTCCGATATTACTACCCCGACTTGATGAACCCGCGCTTCACCACCGCCATGGCGCTCGTTCACTCTCGTTTCTCAACCAATACATTCCCATCCTGGAAACTCGCCCAGCCTTTCCGTCTGATTGGTCACAACGGCGAAATCAACACCATCCGTGGCAACCGCCTATGGATGAAAGCACGCGAGCGCGGTCTTAAGCCCGAAGTGTTCAACGGTTTCGACATGACCCCTATCGTGCAGGAGGGAATGAGCGACTCGGCTTCGTTCGACAATGTTCTCGAGTTTTTCGTGATGTCGGGCATGTCACTCCCCCACGCTCTGGCAATGATGGTGCCGGAGTCATTCAACTCCAAAAACCCCATCTCCCCCGAGCTTAAAGCTTTTTATGAATACCACTCGATTCTCATGGAAGCATGGGACGGTCCTGCCGCTCTTCTATTCAGCGACGGCCGATATGCCGGCGGCATGCTCGATCGTAACGGTCTTCGCCCCGCCCGCTACCTCCTCACCCACGACGGCACCGTTATCCTTGCCTCTGAAACCGGTGTGCTCCCTCTCGAAGCAGCCGATATCAAGGAAAAGCGCCGACTCCGCCCCGGTAAGATGATGATGATTGATATGCAAGAGGGAAAAATCATGTTTGACAAAGAGCTCAAAGAGCATCTTGCCAAAGAGCACCCCTACCGCGATTGGCTATCGCTCAACCGCATCAACCTCGACAACATAACTTCAGGCCGTAAGACCCGCAACGACGTTGACAATTTCCGCCGACTGCTCGAAGCCAATCTCTACAACCGCGAGGAGGTTGAAAAAATCATTATGCCAATGTCCGTTGATGCTAAAGAGCCTGTCAACTCCATGGGCAAAGACTCTCCGCTGGCTGTGTTCAGCGATGAGCCCCAATTGCTCTACAGCTATTTCAGCCAGCATTTTGCACAGGTTACAAACCCTGCAATCGACCCTCTCCGCGAAGAACTCGTCATGAGCCTCGACAGCTACATCGGCGCCGTCGACCAGTCAATGATGACTCCCTCGCCCGACCTTTGCAAGATGGTGCTCCTGAAGCGCCCGATCATCACCAACCGTGAGCTCGACCTGCTTTGCAACCTCCGCTACAAAGGCTTCAACACCCGCAAGCTCTCTATGACATTCCCCGCTGCCGAAGGCGAGGAGGGTATGCGACGTGCCATTGCCGACCTATGCGTCAAAGCCGAAAAAGCCGTTGACGAAGGGTGCAACTATATTGTGCTCTCTGACCGCAACATCTCCCCCGAGCAAGCCCCCATTCCTTCGCTTCTGGCCACATCTGCTGTCCACCACCACCTCATCGGCCGTCAGAAACGCACCCAGACCGCTCTTATCATCGAAACTGCCGATGCCCGCGAGGTTATGCACTTCGCTCTTCTCGTTGGCTACGGTGCAAGTGCCATAAACCCCTATCTGGCCTTTGCCGTTATCAACGACTTGGTTGACTCCCACCGCGTGCAGCTCGACTTCGACACTGCTGCACGCAACTATATCAAGGCCATTGACAAGGGCCTTCTGAAAGTGATGTCAAAGATGGGTATCTCTACCCTTACCTCTTATAAAGGCGCTCAGCTGTTTGAGGCTGTCGGATTGGCCGACGACGTTTGCCACGACTTCCTCGGCGACACTGTCAGCAAAATCTCGGGAGCCGGTCTCTCGCGCATCTCGGCCGATCTCCTATCGGCCCACTCCCGCGCCTTCAGCCCCGATTTCGACACCACCTCGCCCCTCCCATTCATCGGCCAATACTCATTCCGCAAAGATGGCGAGCAACACGCGTGGAACCCTGACACCATCGCCACACTCCAGATCGCAACTCGCCTCGGGTCTTACAAGAAATTCAAAGAATTTACTTCGCTTGTCAATGACAAGCCCCACCCCATTTTCATCCGCGACTTCCTTGACTTCAAGCCGGGCGAGCCTATCTCTATCGATGAGGTTGAGCCTGAGGAAGCCATAATGCGTCGCTTCGTCACCGGTGCCATGTCGTTTGGCTCTATCAGCCGCGAAGCCCACGAAGCCTTAGCTTTGGCTATGAACGCTATCGGCGCCCGCTCCAATACCGGCGAAGGTGGTGAAGACCCCGCTCGTTTTGCTCCACGAGCCGACGGCTCATCCGCCCGCTCTGCAATCAAGCAGGTTGCTTCAGGCCGATTTGGCGTAACTGCCGAATATCTTGTCAATGCCGACGAAATTCAAATCAAGGTGGCCCAAGGTGCGAAACCGGGCGAGGGCGGACAGCTCCCCGGTTTCAAAGTTGATAAAATCATCGCCAAAACCCGCCACTCAATCCCCGGCATTTCTCTCATTTCTCCTCCTCCTCACCACGACATCTACTCTATCGAGGACCTCGCCCAGCTTATCTTCGACCTCAAAAACATCAACCCCGATGCAATGATTTCCGTCAAGCTCGTTGCTGAAAGCGGCGTGGGCACTATCGCTGCCGGAGTGGCCAAAGCTAAAGCTGACCTCATCACCATCTCGGGCTACGATGGCGGCACCGGCGCTTCCCCCGCCTCATCCATACGCTATGCCGGCGTGCCCGCCGAAATCGGTCTGTCAGAAACCCAGCAAACACTGGTTATCAACAACCTCCGACGTCAAGTCAAGCTCCAGGCTGACGGTCAGCTCAAGACCGGGCGCGACGTTCTCATCATGGCCATGCTCGGCGCTGAGGAATTTGGTTTCGCCACCTCCGCTCTTATCGTGCTGGGCTGCGTGATGATGCGCAAATGTCACATGAACACCTGCCCGGTGGGCGTTGCCACTCAAAACGAGGAGCTTCGTCGCAGATTCCTCGGTCGCTCTGAATATGTGGTTAATTTCTTCCGATTCCTCGCCCGCGACATCCGCGAGACCATGGCATCGCTCGGTATTCGCCGCCTCGACGACATCATCGGGCGTGCCGACCTCCTAACGGTTAAACCTCTCGCTTCCGAGGCCCATTATGCCGGACTCGATTTCTCTAAAGTACTCCACGTACCGGCCGAAGCGGCAGCCAACGAAATTCGCCAATCAGCGGCCCAGAAACATGAAATCGACTCTGTGCTCGACCGCGAACTAATCTCTCGCGCCAACCCTGCAATCGACCATGGCATGGCCGTTGAAATCGAGCACCCCATCTGCAACACCGACCGTGCCACCGGTGCTATGCTCTCAGGCGTTATTGCCAAGAAACATGGAGCTGCGGGTCTCCCCGACGGCACTCTCAAAGTAACCTTCACCGGTTCGGCCGGCCAAAGTTTCGGTGCATTCCTCACTCCCGGCACCACGTTCCTGCTCAAAGGCGACTCCAACGACTATCTTGGCAAAGGCCTTTCAGGCGGAAAAATCATTGTTGTGCCACCCACAGGCTCCACTTTCGCGCCTCAGGACAACATCATAGCCGGCAACACTCTGCTCTACGGAGCCACCTCCGGCGAGGCCTACATCAATGGCCGAGTAGGCGAGCGTTTCTGTGTCCGAAACTCCGGTGCCACTGCCGTGGTTGAGGGTGTTGGCGACCACTGCTGCGAATACATGACGGGCGGTCGCGTGGTAGTTCTCGGCCCTACCGGCCGTAACTTCGCTGCAGGTATGAGCGGCGGCATCGCTTACGTCTACGACCCCGATGCCACTTTCGACTACTTCTGCAACATGGAGATGGTCGAACTTTCACTCATCGACGATATGGCCGACAACCGCTAGCTCTACCGACTTATCTCCGACCACTACCGCAACACCTCCTCTCCTCTGGCCAAGCAAATGCTCGACAACTGGAGCGACTATGTCACTAAATTCATCAAGGTAGTGCCCATCGAATACAAGAAAGTGCTCCACGACGAGAAAATGGCTTCGCTCAATGCCAAAATCGCTACGATGCAGCTCGATTAATCGCCCCTCTCTCCATAATAATTAACCTCTAAACTTTTCTGAATAGCTATGGGAAATCCTAAAGCATTCCTCTCAATAAATCGCAAAGAAGCGGGCTACCGCCCCGTCATGGAGCGCATCCTCGATTATGGCGAGGTAGAGCAAACCCTTAACACTGAAGACCGCCGACTCCAGGCATCCCGTTGCATGGAGTGCGGAGTACCCTTCTGCCATTGGAGCTGCCCGCTCGGCAACCGTCAGCCTGAATGGCAAGATGCCCTCTATCGCAACGACATCAAAACAGCCTACACGCTGCTGACCATGACCGACGACTTCCCCGAATTTACAGGCCGCGTATGCCCCGCCCTCTGCGAAAAAGGTTGTGTGCTCAACAAAGAGCATCAAGCCGTAACCATTCGCGAAAACGAAGCCGCCATCGTTGAGCGTGCTTTCGCCGAAGGGCTGGTCAACCCCAATCCTCCGGCACGACGCACCGGCAAGCGCGTAGCCGTTATCGGTTCCGGCCCTGCAGGCCTGGCCGCCGCCAATCGTCTCAACCACGCCGGCCACTCTGTCGTAGTGTTTGAGAAAAACGAACACCCCGGCGGACTGCTCCGCTTCGGCATCCCCGATTTCAAACTCAACAAAAACATCATCGACCGTCGCCTTCGTCTTATGGAAGCCGAGGGTGTGGAATTTCGTTGTGGCGTGAAAGTAGGCACCGACGTCGACCTCAACGACCTCCGCAAGGAGTTCGACGCCGTTTGCGTAGCAATCGGCGCTGAAGTGCCCCGCGACTTGAAGGCCCCCGGCCGCGAAACTCCCGGCGTTCACTTCGCCCTTGAACTCCTGCAGCAGCAGAATCGCGTCAATGCCGGCGTTGAAGTTCCAGCCAAAGAGCGTATCTCGGCCAAGGGCAAACACGTGCTCGTCATCGGCGGTGGCGACACCGGAAGCGACTGCGTCGGCACTTCTCATCGCCAAGGTTGCCTTTCCGTGACCCAAATTGAAATCATGCCCAAACCGCCGGAAGGCGACAACCCCGCCACCCCTTGGCCCTATTGGCCCCAAGTGCTCAAAACCTCAAGCTCTCATCTCGAAGGCTGTACTCGCCGCTGGAACCTCAACACCCTCCAATTCCTCCGCGACGAGAAAGGTAAGCTCACCGGCGTTGAGGTGCAGGAAGTCAAATGGGAAAAAGACCCCGAAACCGGTCGCATGAACCCTGTCCCTGCAGGTGACCCCGAAGTCATCCCCGCCCAACTCGTACTCCTCGCAATGGGCTTCACCAACCCCGTAGCCGAAGGACTCCTCGAGCAGCTCGGAGCTGAGAAAGACCAGCGAGGCAACGTAAAAGTCGACCCCTCCACAATGATGACCTCGGTCGACGGCGTCTTCGCTGCCGGTGATGCCGCTACAGGCGCCTCGCTCGTTGTACGTTGCATCGCCTCAGGCCGCAACGCCGCCAAAGGCATCGATGCCTGGCTCGCCTCAAAGTGAATTCCGACCGGTAAACCGGTTCTTAAACTCATAAATTATCTATCCCTTTGGCCGCATCCTGCGCGACCAAGGGGATTTTTATTCACCGGCTCCGCTCCCGATTGTTAACAAAATTGCCGTCGTGACAGCCCCATTGCGTTAAAAAGCAATCTTTCCCCAATTTTATTTTCAATTTCCACAAATATTATTTACATTTGTCAATCTAATTCCAAATCATGAATTCTTTGATTTTCTGAGCTTTCAATTCTTCTGCCGGGCAGTCCAGTGTTTCCGGTCTATTCGCCCTGTTGACTTTAATCTTATACCTATAACCACAATAATCATTGTCGCATGAAGCATTTTTACAAAACGTTACTGCTGTTTGTTACGCTGTTTGGCATCAATACATTCCATGCCAAAGCACAGAGCGTTACTATCGACGGTCTTAAATATGAGATAGCCGATGGCTCCGCTACCCTGACG
>CAMWUH010000018.1 GCA_947177325.1 uncultured Bacteroidales bacterium | reverse complement strand
ATAATGGAGGAGGGGGTGGCGGGAGTTGTGTCGTCGCGGCGATATACGGCCACATAATCAACTCCGGCAATTATATCGGGGGAAATTTCCGCAAATGTAGCAGCGGAGGGAGCTCCGCTGATATTGGCCGAAGTGGATACCAGCGGACGGCGAAGCCTGCGGCATAATTCCCGTGAATAGCGCTCGGAGGTTACCCTGACGGCAATCGAACCGTCGTCGGCCACAGCTTTACGACTCACCAGAGGCGAAGCATGGTCGTAGATAATGGTCGTTGGGGTGACAACGGCTTCAATCATCTGCTCGGCAACCTCCGGGATATTCTCCACCGCTTGCCAAACGCCGTCAACATCGGCAGCCAATAAAATCAGAGCTTTTGAGTCGGCTCGCTGTTTGAGCTTATAGACACGCTCCACAGCGTCGCTGTTGGTAGCGTCGCAACCGATGCCCCACACGGTGTCGGTGGGATAAAGAATCAGTCCGCCCCGTTTCAGAGTGGCCACAGCTTGCTTGATATCCTCGTCGAAAGTCATTGTGTCTATATATAATATATATATGTGTAATGCGTTGATTAAACCTTGTGGGAGTTCTAACCCTTATGCAAAGTTAATAAAAATAAGTAAGTGTTGAAAATTCTTTTTATTATATGGGAGGGGGAAATCATATAGAAATCAAAATTACAAGTCAGTTATGGCTACCCGGCGCCGGCTTTTTCTCTGCGAAAAATGGGGTAACAGAGCCACTCACAATGATTTTTTGATTTATCAGTGATTTTTAACACAAAATTGGCATAAAATTTGTTGCACAATATTTAAAAAAATCGTAATTTTGCCATTAATATTGTTCCAAGCACAAGAAACCAATAAGTTAACTGACTCAACAGGACAAAAGCCCAAGGCTTTACCCCCCTAACCTTAAACCAACAAAAGTTAACCCACTTTACTTGACCCTCCTTAGCTCCCGGCGCTCTCACCGCCCTGCAGCTTGACCACCTAACTGAATAACTCAATCACTGACCTAACTCATAACAACTCCGTTATCACCTGTCATAACTTATGAAACGTTGTCACTGGATAGCTCTCATTCTGCTCGCCGTCAGCGCCCTGTCGCTCAACGCGCAGAATTTCGGCATCAAGTCAAATCTCCTTGGCTGGGGCACAACCAACCCCAACCTCGGCATAGAATTCAGCGTCGGCCGCAAATCAACAATCAGCGTGGCCGGTGCTTTAAATCCATGGGACTTCTCCAACGACCGTCACTTCCACCTCTGGAATGCCATGCCTGAGTATCGCTACTTCTTCTGCGAGCGCTTCACCGGCCACTTTATCGGCATCAATGCCCTCGGCGGTCAGTACAACGCCAAAAACGTAAACTTCCCGCTCAAATCGCTCATCTTCAAAAGCACTGTCGAGCACCCCGACCCCGCCGACCCCGCATCGGCCGAAAACGGATGGCCCAACCTCACTTCGGAGCAAAACAAAGGGCGCCACGTTGAAGGATGGTACGTTGGCGGCGGCATTACCTACGGCTACCAATGGATGCTCTCGAAGCACTGGAACCTCGAAGCTTCTATCTCTGTTGGCTACGCATATTCAAAACTTAAATTCTACGGTCGCTGCAAGCGCATCATCGACGAGCGCACGCTCCACTATGTCGGCCCGACAAGCGCAACCGTCAGCTTTATGTATCTGTTCTAATCCCGCTTTACCACGATGTCACTGATGAAATCAACAATTTCCCTTCTGCTCGCTGCCGCAGCAGCTATCGCCCCGGTAGCCGCCAAAGACTCGGCAAGCACTCTCAGCAGCCTCAAGGTGCAGGATATGAACATTTCCCGCGCCAACGACAACCTCAATGTCAGCTTCAAGCTCGACTTCTCAAGCGTTAACCTCGGCTCTAACGAGCAAATTATCTATACGCCCATGATTGTGGGCGAAGAGGAGGGTCAACAAGTGGCCCTCACCCCTATTATCCTTAACGGCCGCAATGCCCAGATCAAATGGGAACGCGAGCCGAAGCGCCACCGCGAAAACAACGGCGTTATCCGTCGCGTCAACAACTCCGAGCAATCAATCGCTCTTGACTACGGCTCGCACTACGAGCCCTGGATGGACTTCTGCAACATCGTCATCGCCGAAGACCTCTGCGGATGCGGTGTGCTCCGCGACCAGGACAAGCTGCGCGTGGGTCTTTTCGACAACACCCCTGCCGAGCCGGTCATCATGACCTTTGTCACTCCGGCCGTAGAAGCGGTTAAAGCGCGCGCCATCGAGGGCTCGGCCTACGTGGAATTCGTGGTTGCCAAAACCAACATTCTCCCCGATTTCCGCAACAACGCCGCTGAAATTCGCCGAATCACCAAATCGATTGACCTCGTTAAGGATGACCCGACGGTTGAAATCACCGAAATCAACATCCACGGTTTCGCATCGCCCGAAGGCACCTACGCGCTCAACACCCGATTGGCATCAGGCCGTGCAGCTTCGTTGACCGAATATGTGAAAGCACAATACAATCTCCCCTCCAACCTCTTCACCACCGGCTACACGCCTGAAGACTGGGTCGGTTTGCGCCGGATGGTTGAGGCAGCCGACCTTGCCACCCTTCCGCAAAAAGCAGAATTGCTGGAGATTATCGACTCCGATCTTGCTCCCGACGCTAAAGACCGTAAGCTCGAGACCTACTATCCCAACAGCTACGTCATAATGCTCCACGAGATGTATCCTGCTCTGCGTCGCTCCGACTACAAAATAAAATATGTGGTACGCTCGTTTACAGTAGAAGAAACTGCTGAAATAATGAAAGTCAATCCGGGCAACGTGTCGTTAAACGAAATGTTCCTGGTGGCCAACACCTACCAACCGGGCTCGCCCGAATTTAACGAGGCAATGCTCATAGCAGTCAACACCTACCCCGACGACCCCACCGCCAACCTCAATGCAGCAGCAGCCGCTATCACTGCAGGCGATTACGCTAAAGCCGAGCAATATCTTCTCAAAGCGGGCGACAGTCCCGAAGCAATTCAGGCTCGCGGCGTAGTGGCGATGAACCGAGGAGACCTTGACACTGCCGAGCGCCTGCTGCTCCAAGCCAAAGAGGCCGGAGTCAAAGATGCCGACCACAACCTGACAGTGTTGGCCCGCAACCGCCGCCTCGCAAAGCAGAATCTATAATCCTGCCCTACCCGCAGCTGATATTTCTTCAACGAAATCTGAAATAACCTCTTAAATCTCTCCATATAAATAATTCTCAATCTTATAACCATTAAAACACCAACCACAAAAACCAACATTACAAAACAAATAAACAACCCTAAAACTTAAAAAACTTAATAAACAAATTTTTAAACCTAACCTTAATTAAATCAACCAATTATGAAATTTTCTAAATTTCTGATGCTCGCAGGCCTCACCGCCTTTATGGCATCATGTTCGTCAGACGAACCTATCATCGTCGACAACAACTCCGATCCCATCCCTCCCGAAGTGGCAGGAGTTGAAAGCTATGCTCTTTTCACTCTTTCAATGCCTGATCAAGCAGGTACTCGTGCCGCAACATCTGCAAACCCCAACCTTTCACAAGAATACGCTGTTGCTAACGGCCGTATCCTCGTGTTCAAAAAAGTTGATGGCCAGCCCATTGATAGCGCTACTTTCGTAGGTCGCTACAATATCGCAACCAATTTCGAAAATAACACTGCTGTCGACGTAAACAGGACTTCTTACGTTGCTGCCACTTTCCCTGCCGGCACCTTCGATAAGGATAACGGCGAGTATTGCGCTTTGGTTGTTCTCAATTCACCCTCGGGCTTCCCTTACCCCAAAGCGCCTGTAACAAATGCACAAGGTGAAGTAACAACACCCGGCCAAACATTCGGCAGCTGGGCTAAAGAGCCTAAAGAATTCACCTTCCTTATTAAAGAAGGCGAACAAACTTACATGACAATGATTTCAGCTCCTGAATATAAGACCGATTCAGAAGAGGGTAAACCATCTAAAACATCAATTCTTGTTGAACTCCCCGGCTCAAAAATCGTAACAGATGTTACGCAGCTTAACAAAAATAATCCTGCAGCTACATTCTTTGTTCATCGTATTCCCGCTAAAGTAACCCTTTCAGCTGAGGGTAACACAGAAACTGATCATGTATTCAAAGTAGAATCAGGTTATTATAAAGGTGCACAAGTAACCTTCACCGGTTGGAATGTTGACGTTGTTGCAAAAAAATGCTACCCCGTTCAAAATGTGCAAGGCTTGAACCTCTTCCCCACTCACATGCACACTACAACCGGCACAGGTTCACAATTCCCCTCATTCAACCGTTGTTCTTGGGCCTATAGCCCCTACTACTACCTTACAGATAAGGATAACGGCAAGCACTTTACAGCTTATGCAGCTGAAAACTATGATCGTCGTAGCCCCAAAACCGACGCAACAGCTTGGGCTGACGATCGCGTTGAATATATCAAAGAAAACACAATGGAGGCAAACGCTCAAATTCAGAAACGCACCACACGCGTTATTTTGAGCGCTACTTACCAGCTTCCTGACCCCGCTAACGCCGGCCAAAACCTTGCGGCTACTTCACTCTTCCGCATCGGTCGTCGTTCAATCGAAGTTGCCAACGTTAATCCTGAACTCTTCACCCGTGCAACCCTCAAAGCTTTGGTTGAAACAAAACTTCCCGTAGTTCTCAACATAGAGGTCAAAGACGGAACAGTTACCAACAAATCACTTTCTGAAGGAGGCTACTACTCAATCTCTGAAATCTTCGAGATCAAGAAAGATGACGGCTCTGTGCTCACAAAAGCAGAATTTGACACATTAGCTAAAGAGCTTGGTCTTAAAGACTCAACTGAAAAAGAAATCGCATATTACCTGGGCGGTACTTGCTACTATCAAGTTCGTATCCGTCACTTCGATAACGACGAAGCAGGTCTTGGCACTACTGAAATCAATACTGCTGCTGACTACCTCCCCGCTCACACCGGACGTTACGGCATTCTCCGCAACAACTGGTATGACATTGAAATCAACTCAGTTAGCAAAATCGGTGAACCTATCGAGCCTACCCCCGGTGATGATCCCGACGACGAACCTGAAAAACTCCAAGCAATTGACTTCACTATCAATATGCTTAACTGGGCAAAACGTAACCAATCTGCCGACCTCTAATCAACTGATTTGAAACTTAGGCGAGACTTTCTCGCCTGACCATAACCCAAAGGGGGGCGACGACGCCCCGAGCGCCCGGCGCCCCCCTTTCCCTTTTCCAGGAAAAAAAGCGATTCGCATCAGAGTGAGCGAATGTTGACTCAACAAAGCAATCAACACTCTCCAACAACCCTGAAATAGCTACAGCCTATGCAGGACTTCTACGGCCGGGGCACGCCGCAAGATGCCTGAACCAACCTGATTGCAAGCAGCTGACAAAACGGTCAGTCAACCGCAATCCCCCTATATCGATTATAACCAACTCAACATATATTCTCCTACCTGACCAATCTCGATGAAACACTTATCTAAATTATCGGCTAAGCTTCTGCTATCTACCCTGCTCGCCCCGACAGTGATGCTCGGCTCCTGCTCGTTGATGCACGACGACCTCCCCGATTGCGCCGTCGCTCCCGATGTTTGCGCCGCCGTTAATTTCGTCTATGATTATAACACGGCCGGAACCGACCTTTTTAACGACCACTGCGGTTCGGTCACTCTCTATATTTTCGACGCAAAGGGCCAACTGTTCAAAACAATCGAGCACACCGCATCGGCCAACGACCTCCACGCCGACGGCTACGAGATGCGCCTTGAACTTCCTGCCGGCACTTATAGCCTCTACGCATCGGCCCGCGAATCATTTGACGGTTACGACGCTTCAATTTCCACTCCCGGCGCCAAATTCCGCCGCAACGGCTTGAAACAGTTCTGCCGTCCGACCGACATCACTTACACCCTCGACAATATCGAAGGCCTGGTGAAGAATGAGGGTTACCCTCTGGAGCATTTATGGCTTACCCACGAAGTGCAGACAATCAACCTCCCTGTTCCCGAAACTCCCGCCGAGGGTGATCCTCAACCCGATGATATCGTGGTCAGAGCCACAATCCCCCTGCAGCGCGTGTGCAACAACATCCATGTCGATATTGTTCGTGGCTCCAACATCTCCCCTGCAGCTCTTGCAACCGGCGCATCAACCAAAGCCTACCATATAACTACCGACGATTATGAGGCTTGGATCGGCACACCCGACGGTCGCCACGAGCTCGACCTCGGTGCCAACACCACAGCGGGTGCAGTTCCCTTGAACTTCATCCCCCACTCTATCGCCCCTGCCGAGACCGACAAAAATGAGCCGTGCCTCCGCGCCGAGTTCACCACCTCGCGTCTGTTCTACGACAACACCACCCCCGACGATATGCTCTACATCCGCAATCTCCAATCGGGCAAAATTTTCCAATTCGACCTCCCGCAACTCCTTGCCAAAGATATTGACAGATACACCAACCGCGGCTGGAGCGAACAGGAATACCTCGACCGCGAATACGACTTCAATTTCAAAGTGGTATTTAACGAAGAGGGCGACGAATGGCAGTATATCGATATTTTTATCAATATGCTCTCATGGTCGAAAAGGGTTCAAAACGTAAACCTGTAAACAACCTGACCAATATAAGAATTCCAAAAAGCTATTATAGCTCTACACACTATACAGACCAATCATGAAATTCACTCGTTACATATCAAGAAAAGCGCTCCGACTGGTGCCGTTGGTAGCTGCCGCCTTGTTATGCGGCTGTGCCGACGACCTCGAAATGCCTGAGATTGCCGACGCTGTTGATGCAGACACCCAACTCGTTATTGACCTCGCCATTCCATTCGGCGAGCAAGTGCCCGCGCCCCAAACCCTTTCGCGCGGCGACTATGACGGCCCTATCGGCCCCGACATTGACGACCCCACAATGGCACCCACTGTCAATGAGCTGGCAATGACCAATCTACGCCTTTACATATTCCCCTATAACGCAGCCGGCAACAAAGCCCCCGACATCAACCTGCAACTCGTGGCTCCCGACAGCGATGATATTGAAAACGGCGCCACCGTAAGCCGCCGCTACCAGGTTAAAGGTCTGAAAGAAAATCAAGACTATCAAGTATATCTGATTGCCAACTTCCCCCACTCTATCGCCGACGATTTTGAATCGATGTCGGCGCTCGAAACTCAAACGGTGGAATACAGCAATAATCCTGTCAACCTCGTTGCAGGCCGTCTGCCGATGGTCTACAAAGCTCCACAACTTTTCCGCCTGACTGCTGAAAACAAAGGTAATCCGCTTGAGATAGCCGCAGCCATGCAATATGCCTGTGTGAAGCTCCGCTACTCGATCATCTTCGACCGCGACTACGTCAGCCCCGACGGCAAGAAAACCAAAGACGCATTCGGCGAAAGCAGCTTCCTGAAGCCCACTTCACTGAAACTGCAGAATGCCGGAAACAAGATGCGCATAGGTTGGTTTCCCGACGACTACGATTTCTTTCAGAACGCGCAAAACGCTTCTGACCGCCCTCTGTCGCTCTCTAACTCGATCTACTCGCAGTTTACAGTCACCGATGAAAACGCTGACCAAAGCAACAAATATGTGGTTAACGACGTAGCCGGTCGCATCGCCGCATCGGCTATCGACGCCGACACCCGCTGGGTGATTCACGGCACTACATATCTGCCCGAGCGCTATGTCAACGACGTAGCCAAACAAACCACTCTCTACATGGAGAGCGACCTCAACGGCGCCGGCATCGGCTGCAAGCACTCGCAGGCTATCGGTCTTGAAGATGAAGACTACAAGAAATTGCAGCGCAGTTTCTGCTATGAGTTCGTGGGTCATATCGTCAACACCAACGCCGACGGTATTGTGTGGACCTGCTACGAGCATGAATGGTTAGATGAAACCGTCCGTGCCGACTTCATCCACACTTATCTGACACTGGACACCGCCGAAGTGTGGGTCGACACCGAAACCGACGGTGAAATCACTTACTCTACCGACGGCCGCGGCAACCTCGGATTTGATTGCGACGACGAATACAAAGTCAACGGCAAAAACATTTTCCGCCTCGGCGCCGCCACCACAGCCACCGAGCGCAAGCTCATCATCGAGCCTAACCCTCAAGTAACAATTGCCGACCTCGAAGACGCCGGCAAGACTGAAGGGTCGGTGCGCTGCTACATCATAGCGGGCAATATCAAGAAATATATCACGGTTAACTATCGTCTGCAAGGCTACTTTGAGGTAACGCCGTCGAACATCAAAATTCAGGATGGCGACAACTCTACCGACGCCGACCACGTGTTTGAATACAACACCAACCTCGGAGCATTCACAATCACCTCTGAAAATCTAACCACGTGGTCGCTGAAGAGCAGCTCTACTACTCCAACCGAGCACAAATTTGCCGATTCTTCGTTCAAGCTAACAATCGACGGTGATAACTCATCGGGTAAAATCTACATTACCGAGGTCAATTATCCGACTACTACCGAAATCCACTCGTTTATCTTCACTCCCGACAATTCTACCTACGAAAGCTATGCTACGTCGGCATCGGTCGATGTGATGTCGTCGAAAGACAAGTATCGCGTTTATTTCCGCGCTATCAACGACTATCAGTCAACTGACGGACAGATGGATTGGGATGTTCCCGCCGAATTTACCGGGACAGGCTCCTATAACGATAACTGGATTGACTGGTGGAATAGTACAGGCGATGGTAAACAACCACAAGGAGAATACCACAAAATCTACGCCTATACCCAATATGGCGAAGAAGCAAATACTATGCCCGTGTGGCAATACACCGGTCCCTGGGGCGAATCCACCACAATCACATACGAGAAAAGCAATACTGATGTTGAAAATCTGAATGAGTCGCTCTATGGCGAGCGCATCAATCACATGATAGGCGACGCAAGTAACCCCGGCTGGTACTACTACGACATCCCCGTTTTCTGTAAAGGCAATTATATTAAGCCCGGAACCACTGATGCTACCGACGACCAGAAAAAGAAATATGGCAATGGCCCTCTGCCCGGCGCTACCCTGATGATATTCTATAACGATGCCGAGGACGTCTACACTCGCCACCGCGTAATGCAGAATGATGAACCCGGTATTCCGCTCGGCGACGATAACGATAACGAAACCTGGGTGCTCTACGACCCCACGCGCGACCCCGTTTACAACGTCTACAACGATAAACCCCGTATCTCTAACGTCACCTATACAATCTACTCCGACATTAAGATGACAACCTGGGAGAATAAGTATGGTAAAAATAACAACGTACTGTCAGGGTATCTGACCGACGCATCAAGCTCGCTGACCGCAGCTCAACGCAATGCCGGCTACAACTACAAATACACCGTTGTATTCAAAGCACCGGCAGGCGAATACGACAAAAACATCACTGTGACATGCCAACCGAGCAGTAACAACGGCGTTTACGTAGTCCTTGATCTTTCAGGAGAATCAGCAGCAAATTTGGCCAAATGGGGAACACCATGCGTGGAAATCCAGGAACCGAAATCTTTGCAAACAATGACACCCATCACAGGCAAAGCCAATCAGTATTATTGGGAAATACCATCGGAATACCAAGCAAAAAGCGATATATTTAAATTCTGCTCATCAGATTACGGAATCAGCTGGAATAATTGGAAGCTCTTCGGTAGTCCCTCCCAATCGGGAGCTTGGGTAGTTACCGCAAACGACTATACAAAGCAACCTGTATCATATCTCAACCTCCCCACCGGTGGCTCAACAGTGACTTCCACCTATCTGATGGGCGGTGGTAACTTCTCAACCGGTTACTTCAAGAATAACCGTTGGTATCGTACCATGCAGAATTAAAACCGGCTCTTAATATTTGAATTCATAAACCTAACATATCGACGATGAAATTCGTTAAATACCTGAAATATTCACTTCTCGGCGCAACTGCCCTACTGATGGGCGGTTGTGCTGACGACACATTCCATATCGACGGCCCTAACGACGGCGAGATGCCCGATGAGCTCCGGATGTCGCTGATTATTCCTGCCCCGGTGGCGGTTGACCTGACGCGCAGCGGAGAATTTGGCGTTGACAACCTTTATCTGTTCTACTACGGTGAGTCCGGGTACATTCAAAAAAGCCCTGTAACACTCACCCCCGACAACATTTCGACCAACGAGGCCGGCAACACTATCGTTACCGTCAATGTACCCACCGTTGGCGACGCCACAAAGTTGCAAGTAATCATCAACGCTCCCGCCGACCTGATCGGTGCCGACAGCTGCGAAGACCCATCGACCGTTTGGACCGATTATTTCTCCAACTCCCAACCTATACTTTGGGGTGAAGCTGAAATTGTCAAAGACAACCCTACCCCTACAATCGCCCTGGTGCGCAACACCGCCATCGTTACGCTTAAACTTGACGATGCAGTCCAAAACTTTAAAATTATGGAGTTCGGCCTATTCGGTACTGCAACCGAAGGCTCGGTAGCCCCGGCCGATACAGTGCGCGCCACCAACTCTAACGGCAAGCTGCAGCTCATCAGCAAGAAGCCTATGATTTCATCTTCACCCTCCTACCCTTTCACCGGGCCAAACGGAGGCGAGGATGAGCTGATGATTGCATGGCAAGCCGGCAATAAAAAGCAATCAATCACCGGAGTGTTTGAAACACCCGGCAGATACAAAGTTGCCATTGACGGAACCACTTTTAAGAACGACTCCGCCCGCATCATTTTCAAAGGACAATATCGCGATGACGACGGTGCCACTATCGATGGCTACTATGTAGCCGCCTTCTGCAAGCAGGATAAGGTTAACAACAATCCGAATTTCTCTGAAACGCCCGAATACTTCAAATATGGCCCGTCACTGGATATTATCCGCCAGCACGAGTATATTCTGACCATTACCGAGGTGCGCTCCGAGGGTTGGCAAACTTTAGGTCAGGCAGTCAAAGCGAAGCCTGATAACCGCACAACCTACATGGTGACCGATAAATCCAACGCCATTACCGACATTGAAGCCACACGCGACTACTATCTCGGTGTAGGCGGTGACGTTACGACCAACTATACCGGCTCGGTTACAATCGACGTTGCCACAACCTATCCCGGCCTGGTCGAGAACCCTACGTGGAAAGACCGTTTGGTTTTTGAAAGTGGCGAGGATGATGATTGGATTCACGCCGAAAATGCCACATTGGCTGCTGATAACGATGCGTCTGACCCCACTACCTTCCGCATCAGAATACCCCTTGACCAGAACAACTCGCCTAACGACCGTTACGGATTTATCAAGGTGCGCGCCGGCAAACTGTCACGTACCATTTACCTGACTCAGGAAGGTTTCCCCTACAGCCGTCAGCGTAAAGTGACCGTTTCGGGCATACCCGGCTTCTCCTCAACAGACAACTATTACAGCTGGATCGAGGGTACGAACTACGATGCCAACGGTATAGCAACCACTGAGCGCGCTGACTCCGTAAAGGGTCTGACCCGCGCCCAAAACCTCGGAAATGTCAACCGTATCGGCTTGCACTTCCCGCTGGTGCCTCTCTACGATAATGTCACTTATACCATTCAGGGCCTGCCGACCGACGGCGAGCCATCATTTGTGAGCGGTGGCTCTGACTTCACCTACACCCGCCAGGGCAACAACTACATCATCACCCTTACCAATCCTGATGAAATAAAATCGGCAACAGGCCGTTTCCGTATCCCGGCAAAGGCAGGAGATACTGATGAAACCATCAACATTGACTACGACCTGTTCCGCACCGGTGTGTTCCACTATCTCGCCCCGGAATATTCGCAATATCAGACTCCCGACGAGTCAACCCACAAATCGGGCTGGTACTACTACGAAGTGGTGCGTGTAGGTAACACCTACGTGCTTGACCGCGACCTCGGTGCGTCGTCCAACCGCCCATACACCCCCGGCTCATCAACCTACAGAAAAAATATTGAATCTGTAGGCGGCTACTTCATGGTCAACACCGACCGCTGGGCCAACTTCCGCAACAACACATCACGTCGCGAGGACCAGCAGACAATCACCGCCAAACTGGGATTGACAGCACAAACGCCGTCAAATGGCCGCTTCGTGCCCGCCACTGAGAACGATATCTACGGTTGGGGGCTTGACTGCTCGTCGGTAGTAAGCGCTAACATAACATCAGGCCGTGTGTCGGGTGGTAAAATCTACTTCCCCAAAGCAGGTTACTACGAAGGTGAAGAAAAGAAAAGCCAGATGCACACCATGCTCTGGTCGCGCACCTACCTGGGTGGCACTCAAGGTCTTGATCCCGTGAAATCAAATGAATACGGCTACTGGTATCGCTACTTCGACGACATGAAATCGTCGAACCCCGAAAACCGCTACTCCAACATTCGCCTGGCCCGTGGCTCGAACGGCTCGGCTGCCGTGTTGGGCTCAAGCATCTACCGCTATATGCCCTTGCGTCTGGTATGGGTAAACAGCGATTGTCAGAACCCCTACTACAGCGGCAATGACGATAATAACGTAGTAACCGGTAAAATCGTTGTTTACGTGAAGAACGAATCGCAATGGACCGACGTCTACTATCACGTATGGGGCGTTAGTCCGGGCGCAACCACTTGGGGCTCACTTCCCAAAATGACCAAGGTAGAGGGCCAGACCAACTTATGGCGATGCGAATTCGGTGTGCCCTTGTCCAACCGTCAGGATGCAGGCATTATGTTTGGTTCGCGCACTAATCCGGGCGACAACGACGGTTCAAAATCAGGTGAATCAAAAGAGCTTTATACCCGCTATAACAGGGGTGAGACAGTGTTTTATTTCACCCTCAAGAGCAACCTCGCCCTGGAGCTTACCGACTCATCTGACCAAGATATTTATCAAAATCAGAACAACACCGAATATAATTACTATATTCTCGGCACCAGCTCTACATTCTTTACCGCTGACAACTCTCAACGAAAAGCTCTGGTAAAATCAGGCTCTAACTACGTGCTCTCAGAAATGGCATGCGAAGCCTCGACATTCATGATTGAGGTGCGTGACAAGGCAACTGATGCCTACGTGAAAGTGCTCCGTGGCACCATCAGCAGCGGTAACGTCAACCTCGGCACTCAAATGGATGTGACCGATAAGAGCACAGCTGACGGAGCGACAAACTGGAAGCTCCCCACAGCCGACGCTTACACCTTCACCTTCAACCCGCAAACTATGAAGCTGCGCGTTAACCGCATAGGCGTCAGCAACGACTACGACTACTATCTCCACGGCGTTCCCGTCGGTGGCTGGACAGAGAACAATTTGCTTAAATTCAAATTCAACACCACTACCAAGGTTTACGAAATCAAAGATGCAACTTTAGTTTCGGGCGAATTCGGTATCAGAGTCTGCACATTGAACGATGCTAACAAAACCAAACAAGATTGGCTCTATTCACCCAATTCATCATTGACCCCGATAGTGGTCAACACTGCGATGCCGGTTGTATCAGAAAAAGCCACAAGCGGCAAGAACTGGAACCTCACAAAGGCAGGTAAATACGACATCACATTCGACCCCGCAGCGATGACCATTACCTTCACTCAAGAGGAGCGCGAAGTGTACTATCGCCTCGTGAATGGTCCTAACGGTAATGCAACACAGTACATGACCAACACGAAATTTGCAAAATCGGGCAATAAGTACGTGCTTACCCAACAGCCATTACAGGCAGGAGATATCAAAGTGGAAGAGGTTGCCGTGGAAACTGACGAGGTCCTCAACACCTATTGGTCAAACACCGCAAGCTCAGGCCGAAATATCGAGCTTAAAAAGGAGATGCCCGGCCAAGATGCATCAAGCGGCGGCGGTTCATGGTATGCGGGGTATCCCGGCTACTTCGATATTACTTTCGACCCCGAAAACATCACCTTGAAACTGACCGATAATATTCCCACCGGTAAGACTGTCAATATCAACTTCCGCTCAAACGCCATTGTAGGAACAAGCGGCTGGACTGAGCGCAGAATGACAAACAAGAATGGAATATACGTGTTTGAAAACATTCAACTCGGCTCAGGCCAGTTTGAATTCATTCGCTACGCTGACGATTACAAGTGTTGTACGTTCTTGGCCAAAACAGAGGAAATTGACTATACCATCGGCACAACCGGAGCTCTTAACCACTTCGACTGGCAGCCTACCGGCTACAACACATGGAATATCACCGGCGGTAACAGCCTCTACAATATCACCTTCAACCTCGACCAAGAGACCTTCAAGATCGAGAGAGTTGCAAGTTATGTTGAAGATGATTATAGTTACGCCCTCTATGGGACGGTTTGGGACGGTTCTACCTGGAAGAACAATGGACAGCTCATGAAATTCACAGGCTCAGCCTACGAATTTGATGAAGTCTACCTGCAAGCCGGTAACTTCGGCATCCAACGCCTACCCAAAGGCAATGCAAGCGCTTCGCAACTCGCATGGCTCTACGCGCCCAGTTCATCCGGCGCAGCCATTACCATCGGCCAGTCCAAGCCAGTAGTCGTCGAAAACAACAGCAACGGTACTAACTTCCAGCTCTCACAATCCGGCACATACCATGTAGTTTTTGATCCTGTCGCAATGACGCTAACATTGGAACCTGTAGCCATTTCCACAACCTGGACACTCTACATCCAGTCAAATAAGCAGCCCTACATCTACATGTGGAAAAACAACACCAACTATCAGACCGGCGGATGGCCCGGTGACCTACTGACCACAACAGAAGTAATCAATGGCACAACTTACTATGTGCGTACCATTCCACGCGACTTCGATGGATTGAAGTTCAATGACGATGCAAGTGAAACCGGAGAATTAAAGCCCTCGTTCTTCAATGACAAGGGTGGCTCAACAGCCAACACTCTCCGCTGCACACTTAATTTCCCCGGTAGCGGTGCATCATTTACAATCGTAGGCACAGGAAAGCCTTGATACTCCATTCATCATCAATAACTCGAGAGGCGCTCCCCCACCGGCAGCGCCTCCCGTCGTTTCGTGGCCCGGCAAAGCTTCAGAGTTGCGCGGAGCTTCGTGGATTATTCAGGTGATACGCGAGAAGCAACCCGCCCCACAATCTCCACCCAATAAAGCCGAAAAGGCCACTGAAGGCTGAGATAGGCTAATGAGGCTATGAGGCTATGAGGTCATATATCCGCGGAGCGGATACACCTTAAAGAAACCCCACGATACGCGAGGAACGATTGTTCCGAGTCTTCGTGGGGTACTGCATGCATAAAAAGTGAATTAACCTCGGAGAGGTTACACTCTGAAACTTAGGAAGTGCATCCTCTACGAGGATGATCCCGACGGGGGATATTCTGTAGCCCCACGAAGACTCAGCCTCTGCGAGGCTTCGCGTATCGTGGGGTTTTATAGAGTGTATCCGCTCCGCGGAATTAGAATGCGTATGCCTATGATATCCCCACGAAAGCTAATCCGACAGCGAAGCAACGATTGAGCTAATGAGGCTATGAGGCAAAGAGGTCATATATCCGCGGAGCGGATACACATTAAAGAAACCCCACGATACGCGAGGAACGATAGTCCCGAGTCTTCGTGGGGTATTGCAAACAAAAAAGGTGAATTAACCTCGGAGAGGTTACACTCTGAAACTTAGGAAGTGCATCCTCTGCTATGATATCTGCGGGAAGGGTATCTGAAAGCTTACGAATTCTATTTAGGGAACACTAATCATCGAGAAAACGCCATTCCCACCGTGCTCGCTCTTTTTCAGGGAGTATCCGAATCCACTCATCCTCAAATTTTTCTATTAAATGATGCTCTTTTTGGTTGATAATGTAGTTTTTGACAGATTCAACACTGTCGGGAGACACACTTTCGGCATAGTATTCGCGCGCCCAACCCCCAAATTTGGGGAACAGTCCGCTTGTTGAGATATAAAGCGATGAAGAACGCTTAACTGTTCCAACAAAATCAGAAACGCAGACTGAGGCAGGTATAGTGGTAAGGATATGAATATGGTTGAACGCGGCATTTATGCGAATAAGCTTCCCTCCAATATTTTCAATCGTGGTCATAATATAGCGGAATAATGAAGTTTCCTTTTCAGGGTTAAGTATAGTCTGACGCTTCTTTGTAGCAAAGACGATATGGTAGTATAGAAGGGTTTTACTCA
Organism: uncultured Bacteroidales bacterium; assembly: GCA_947177325.1. Taxonomy (GTDB): domain Bacteria; phylum Bacteroidota; class Bacteroidia; order Bacteroidales; family Muribaculaceae; genus JAGBWK01. The sequence continues at coordinate 284 of CAMWUH010000018.1, read as the reverse complement.
TAATTATATTTAATGGTGCGTTTAAGTGAAGCGAGGAAGTGCATCCTCTACGAGGATGATCCCGACGTTGGATCTCCTGTAGCCCCACGAAGACTCAGCCTCTGCGAGGCTTCGCGTATCGTGGGGTTTTATAGAGTGTATCCGCTCCGCGGAATTCAGATGCGTTTGCCTATGATAACCCCACGAAAGCTTAGTTAGGGCATAAGCGTATTCGTGGTGGATCATAAGTTGTATCCGCTCCGCGGAATTCAGATGCGTTTGCCTATGATAACCCCACGAAAGCT
>CAMWUH010000017.1 GCA_947177325.1 uncultured Bacteroidales bacterium | reverse complement strand
GTAGTGGCCGATGGCGAAGTCAAAGACCCCAACTTGGAAATCTCATTGACCGACGCCCGTGCCGACAACGACCCCGAAGTGGAAATCGGAGAAGAACACACCAAAGAAATCTTTTTTGCCGACTTCGGTCGCCGCGCCATTCTTAACCTCCGCCAGACTCTCCAGTCAAAAATTCTTGACCTGCAGAAAGAAGCTGTCTACAACAAGTTTAAGGAACTTGAAGGCGAGCTCGTTACCGGCGAAGTTTACCAGACATGGTCGCGCGAAACACTTCTGCTCGACGAAGAGAAAAACGAACTGCTCCTTCCCAAGAGCGAATCAATTCCCGGCGATTTCTTCCGCAAAGGCGAAAACATTCGCGCCGTTATCGCCAACGTTGACAATAAAAACAATAACCCCAAAATCACCGTTTCGCGCACCAACGAAAATTTCCTTCGTCGCTTGTTTGAGCTCGAAGTGCCTGAAATCCACGACGGCTTGATCAACATCCGCGCCGTGGCCCGCATCCCGGGCGAACGCGCCAAAATCGCCGTTGAAAGCTACGACGACCGCATCGACCCCGTGGGCGCTTGCGTTGGTGTCAAAGGCTCCCGCATCCACGGCATCGTGCGCGAGCTCCGCAACGAAAACATCGATGTCATAAACTACACTTCCAACCCCACTCTGTTTATTCAGCGCGCACTCTCACCCGCTAAGATTTCCTCAATAGTGCTCGATGAAGAAAACAAAAAAGCCGAGGTGTTCCTCCGCCCCGAAGAGGTGTCACTGGCCATCGGTAAAGGCGGCCTCAACATCAAGCTCGCCTCCAAACTGACCGGCTATGTCATCGATGTGTATCGCGACAGTGAAGAAGCCTTTGAAGAAGATATTTATCTTGACGAATTTAAAGACGAAATCGACACCTGGGTTATCGACGCCCTCAAAGATATGGGCTGCGTAACCGCCAAATCAGTGCTTAACACTCCGCGCGAAACCCTCATTGAGAAAGCTGACCTCGAAGAGTCGACCGTTGACCACGTCATCGAAATCCTCAAAAAGGAATTTGAGGACTAATCGACCCGCCCGGGCTCAATCAGCCCGTGGACTCATACGGCATCGCCGACCCACAACTCCGGCGGTCAGCTGACAACTCAAGCAGCCGAGCCAACCCCGGGCCTCCCGGCCCGATAAGCGTTGCCCGGCATCAAATCCATTTTATTAACTAAAAATCAATAACTTCATGCCGAGAATAAAAATAAGCACCGTAGCCAAAGACCTCAACATTTCGCTGTCAACAGCCGTTGAGTTCCTGCGCAAGAAAAATATCGAAGTTGACGATAACCCCAACACACGCATTGAAGAGAACATAGTTGAAATTCTCAAAACCGAGTTTGAAAGCGACCGCAAAGAGAAAAACAAAAGCGACCTCCTGTCGTCAGGACGCAACAAGGAAAAGGAAAAACCTGCTCCCCAACCCGCTGCGCCCGCTCCAAAGCCTGTTGAACGAAAACCCGCAGCTCACCCCAACATTCTCGGCAAACTGGAACTCGACGCCAAGGGCAACCCCGTGGTGAAGCCTCTGTCATCAGCCACAACTCCGGCCCCGAAAGCTGAAACTCCCGCTCCCAAGCCCGAGCCAGCAGCAGAGGCCCCAAAAGCGCCTCAAGCACCCGCTTCAAAGCCCGCTGCCGAGCCCAAAGCCGAGCCGACCGTTGAAACTCCCGCTCCAAAACATGAAGCGCCCAAAGCTCCCGAAGCTCCGGCCGCAGCAACCGAAGCTCCCGCGAAAACCGCTCCCATTGAAGAGCCCAAAGAAGATGCTGCCGCAGGGCTGAAAATCGTTGGTAAAATCGACCTCGATGCCCTCAACACCTCTACACGTCCCCGCAAAAAGGGCAAGGAAGAGCGTCGTCAAGGTGGCAACGGCAAAAATCAGCAAGCCCAGGACAAACAAGGCGGCAATGGCGAGCGCAAAAAACGACGTCGCATCGGTAAAGAAAAAATCGACATCGACAATCCTCAGGTTGCCGCTCAAGTTGAAAACAACAAGAACAATGGCAATAACGGTGGCGGCCGTCGCGACAAAAATGCGCCTAAACAGGGCAAAGGCCAGCGCAACGCCGCTCCTCAACATCTCGAAGTAAGCGACGAAGACGTTCAAAAACAAGTTAAAGAAACTCTCGCTCGCCTCACTTCTAAAGATAAAGGCCAGAAAAAAGCCGCCAAATGGCGTAAAGAAAAACGCGAGGCCAACGCTAACCGCGAGCGCGAAGCCGCTGAAATGGCCGATGCTGAAAGCCGCACCCTCAAACTGACCGAGTTCGTTACCGTAAGCGACCTCGCTTCGATGATGAACGTGGCTCCCACTCAGGTTATCGCAACCTGCATGAACCTCGGCGTTATGGTGTCAATCAACCAGCGTCTCGACGCCGAAACCATCAACATCGTGGCCGAAGAATTCGGCTTCACAACCGAATATGTATCAGCCGAAGTGTCAGAAGCCATACAGCAGGTTGAAGACACCGAAGACGAATTGGTTGACCGTCCGCCAATCGTAACCGTAATGGGCCACGTTGACCATGGTAAAACCTCACTGTTGGACTATATCCGCTCGGCCAACGTTATCGCCGGCGAGGCCGGTGGCATCACACAGCACATCGGCGCCTACAACGTGAAGCTCGCCGATGGACGCCACATCACTTTCCTCGACACCCCCGGCCACGAAGCATTTACTGCCATGCGTGCCCGCGGTGCAAAGGTAACCGACTTGTGTATCATCATTGTGGCTGCCGACGACAGCGTAATGCCCCAGACTGTTGAGGCCATCAACCACGCCTCCGCTGCCGGTGTACCTATCGTGTTTGCTATCAACAAAATAGACAAGCCTGCTGCCAACCCCGACAAAATCAAGGAGGAACTCGCTGCCATGAACTACCTCGTTGAAGAGTGGGGTGGTAAATATCAATCTCAAGACATCTCCGCCAAGAAAGGTATCGGCGTTGAAGAATTAATGGAAAAGGTGCTCCTCGAAGCTGAAATGCTCGAGCTCCGCGCCAACCCCAATCGCAACGCTACCGGCTCAATCATCGAGTCGTCGCTCGACAAAGGCCGCGGCTACGTAGCCACCGTGCTCGTGCAGAACGGCACCCTGAAAGTGGGCGATGTTATCTTGGCAGGCACACACTTCGGCAAGGTCAAAGCAATGTTCAACGAGCGTAACCAGCGCATCGAAAAGGCCGGCCCCGCCGAGCCCGCTCTTATTCTCGGTCTGAACGGTGCCCCCACTGCCGGCGACACATTCAATGTAATGGACACCGAGCAGGAAGCCCGCGAAATCGCTACAAAACGCACCCAGCTGCAGCGCGAACTCGGTCTGCGCACCAAGAAAATCCTTACCCTCGAAGATATCGGTCGCCGCCGCGCTATCGGCAACTTCCAGGAGCTCAACATCATTGTCAAAGGTGACGTTGACGGCTCTATCGAAGCCCTTTCTGACTCGCTCATCAAGCTCTCTACCGAGGAAATTCAAGTCAACGTGCTCCACAAAGCCGTCGGTGAAATCTCTGAAAGCGACGTTACTCTGGCTGCCGCCTCTGATGCAATCATCATCGGCTTCCAGGTTCGCCCCTCTCAGGCCGCCCGTCGTGCCGCCGAGCGTGATGGCGTTGAAATCCGTCTTTACTCGGTTATCTATCAAGCTATCGAGGAGGTTAAAGACGCTATGTCAGGCATGCTTGCCCCCGAAATCAAAGAGGAGATTACCGGCACCGCCGAAGTTCTCGAAACATTCCATATCTCCAAGGTCGGCACCATCGCCGGCGCTATGGTCAGAGAAGGCCGCATCAAGCGTGGCTGCAAAGTGCGCCTGATTCGCGACGGTATCGTGCGCTATACAGGCGAACTCGGCTCGCTCAAGCGCTTCAAAGACGATGTCAAGGAGGTTGTTTCGGGCTACGACTGCGGTATCTCTATCCAAGGCTACAACGACCTCAAAGTGGGCGACTTCATCGAAGGCTTCATCGAAGTGGAAGTCAACCGCACCCTCTAATCACGCCACTTTAGAATAATGCGTCTGACGCATTTAAACATAGGCTCTAATCTCGGCGACCGTTATGGCAACATAATGGCCGCCGTTGATGCTTTAAAAAGCGCATTGGCCAAGTGTGGCGACCCCGAAGCCGCCGCTACCATCCGCGTCAGCTCGCCGGTCGAAAGCGAGCCTTGGGGCTTCTCCTCCCCCAATTTCTTTGTTAACGCGGGCGTCAACCTCGTTACCACTCTTGAGCCTTACGCGCTGTTAGAAGCCACGCAAATGGCCGAAAAGACCCTTTCGTCCGCCTCCCACCGTCATCCCGACGGCTCTTACGCCGACCGCATTGTCGACATCGACATAATCTGGATGGAGGGCATCAGCCTCAACTCCCCCCATCTTACATTGCCTCATCCCCGAGCCTTGCAACGCTCATTCGTAACCATCCCTTTTGCCCAACTCAACCCAACTTTAGATACAACCCGACTGTTATTTAACAAACACTCTAACAAACACTCTTAATAAAGTTATATTAACCCCTGATTATCTGACATCATGAAAAAGAAATTAGTTATATCGACAGGCGCAGGCATCAGCGCCGAAAGCGGCATAAAAACCTTTCGCGACAGCGACGGACTATGGGAAAACTACGACGTTATGGAAGTGGCGTCGGCCGACGGTTTTCGTCGCAACCCCAAGTTAGTGCATGAATTTTACAACGACCGCCGTGCTCAATTGGCCACGGTGGAGCCTAATGCGGCTCATCGCGGACTGGTAGAGCTGGAAAAATGGTACGATGTTTACATCATCACTCAAAACGTTGACGATCTGCACGAGCGCGCAGGCAGTTCCAATATTCTCCACCTCCACGGCGAGTTGATGAATGTTGCTTCAATGGACGACCGCTCACAAGTGTGGCGACTCAACGACTACACCGTCCGCACTACACCCGAAACCGAGATTGAGGGCCACAACGTGCGCCCCGACATTGTGTTTTTCCAGGAGGCGGTGCCAATGATAGAGCCGGCAGCTGAATTGGCTTCGGAGGCTGATATTTTCGTGGTAATCGGCACCACATTGGTGGTTTATCCCGCTGCCGGACTGCTTCAATGCGTCAAGCCGGGCACCCCGGTCTATTACATCGACCCTAACCCGGCTGCGGTGCCCTCGTGGGTCAACGTTATCCGCCAACCGGCCACGCAAGGCGTTGCCACATTAGTTGACCTTCTCCGCCCTGCCCAAGATTAGACCCGGCTCCCGATATTGCAACCCGGGAATACCGTAATTTTCACTCCTCTGAAGGAGCCGGCAGAGCCGGGCTATCTGTGACCTCAGTCGGCTCTGTCGGCTCGGAGGTCGCTTCTGTAGCAGCTTCGGCAGGCAATTGCTCCGTAACGTCGGGCGTTTCGACAGCTGTCGAGTCAACCGGCTCTTGAGGTAAGAAAGATGATTCCGGAGGAAAATAGGGATGGGCGTCAGGGATAGTGTCGCAGGTGACGAAATAGAGCGAGAGTTTCCCATCCTTCTTGTTGGCCTTCTGGTCGCGCTCCGACGGTAACACTATGATAGGCATTCCCGGCTCGGCATATTCCACCAGAGCCATAATGTTTTCATTAGTCAGGCGTATGCATCCGTGGCTTCTACGGCCGCCAATCGACCATGGCGCACAGGTGCCGTGAATTCCCACCGGGAAACTTCTGCGGGCCGAGCGAAGGCGTATGTAGCGCGGGCCGAACTGTCCCTTTACAGGCGATGTAACTCCGTTATCATCGGTGTAAAGCCATTTGGTACTGTCGTAGATACCTTCGGCCGTGAAGTAGCCTTCGGGGGTGCGGCAATCACCTTTCTGCTGCTTGTTGCCGGCGCCTTTGCCAACGGCTATCCCATAATTGACCAACTGCACTCCGCAGCTGTCAAACACAAACACGCGCATTTTTGATTTGTCTACAACCAGAAAACGCTCGTAGGCGGAGTTAAGAATTGAGTCGGCATAGCTCGGAGCTGTCTCTACCATGCGAGGGAGCACACCCGAAGCGAAGCGGGCCGAGTCGGCCGAGCGGTTCATATAGGCGAGCATCTCGTCGGGGGTCGAGAATTTTACCTTTACTTTTTGCGGTTTCAGGTCATCGGCTGCCACTGAGTCAGTGGCAATTTCAGATGCTGATTGTTGCTCAGCGGGGGCAGCATTGTCAGTGCCGCCGCATGAGCTCAACAGGGTGGCAGCGAAAACTGCGAATAAGATGTGTTTTTTTAATGATAAAGGTGAAAACATATTGAGTGAATAACTGATTGGGCTGAAACATGCCTATATAAGCATTATGGCATCGCTTAATTGCTTTAGAGCTTTCTCTACAACGGAGCGCGGTGCGCCGAGGTTCATGCGCATATACCCCTCGCCCTCGATTCCGAACATTGCGCCATCGTTGAGCGCCAATCGGGCCTTGTCAATGATAAATTGCTTGAGTTGTTCGTGGGTCATACCGAGGTCGCGGCAGTCAAGCCACACCAGAAACGAAGCCGAGGGCCTTACAATCTTGAGTTTGCCACCGGTCATCCGTCCTATATTCTCGGCCACATAGTCAATATTTCCCTCGATATAGGCAAGGGCTTCATCGAGCCACTTTTCGCCGTGGGTGTAGGCTGCTATCGTGGCGGTGGTGGCAAAGAAGGTGGGCACATTAAACTCATTGACTGTCAGCCAGTCAAACATGCGGCGGCGCAACAACGGGTCCTTTATTATCATCCACGAGCTAACCATGCCCGGAATGTTGAACGATTTTGAGGGCGCGCCGAGCATAATGCCGATTCTGCGGGCGTCATCGCTCACGTCGAGGAATGGCACGTGGCTTATGCCGCCAAGCATCAGGTCGCCATGAATTTCATCGGAGATTACGATAACGCCTTGACGGGCACAGATTTCAGCAACGCGCTCAAGTGTTTCGCGACTCCATTGAATTCCCACCGGATTGTGGGGGTTACACAATATCATCATCACCGGCTTCTCGCGCTCGATCACTTCGGCCAATCCCTCCAGATCCATCTCGTAGCCTCCGGCCACGGGGCGGAGCGGATTAGTGACCACCACGCGGTTGTTTCCCTCAATCACGTGGCGGAACGGGTGGTAAACCGGGGGCTGAATCAGAATTTTTTCGCCGGGACGGGTCAGGCGGTTGATAACATAACCGATGCCACGCACCACACCCGGCACGAAGGTCATCTCCTCCGGCTCGACTTTAAAGTTGTGGCGACGCTGCAACCATTGGCTGATAGTGGGGTAAAACTCCGGTGGAATTGAGGCATAGCCATAGATGTGGTGGTCGATGCGGCGTGTCAGCGCCTCGCATATTTCCGGACACACATCAAAATCCATGTCGGCAATCCACATGGGCAGCAGGTCGGTGTCGCCGAAAAATTGGCTCAACTCAGCATACTTTATAGCGTCGGAATGGCGACGGTCGGTGCAAGAATCAAAATTATAATGTGACATTGAATGATTGGTGTTTAAAGTCGGTTCTTATGGTATTGATAGCCCGAGGGCTGAAAGGCATTATGAAAATTTCTGCAAAAATAACGAAATTTTTGTAACTTTGTGGTGTGACGATTGCAAATATGTTGATTTCCCGGCAAAAAACCGCCAACATAACCCTAAATATACTCCTCTCCAAGCTAATATGGACCAAATTCCCGAACCCTCGCTACGCCGTCTGCCCTGGTATCTCGCTTTTGTCAGTCTGCTGCAGGCCCAAGGCATTGAATACGTAAGCTCTACCCGCATATCCCGTGAGCTCAATGTCGACGCTTCGCAAATTGCCAAAGACCTTTCATTCTTGCATTTGAAAGGGAAAACCCGTGTGGGCTACGAAGTCAATCAGCTCTGCTGCGAGTTGGAGGCCCTGTTAGGGTTCAAGCGCCGCCACAACGCCGTGGTGCTTGGCGTAGGTTCGCTGGGAAAGGCGCTGATTTCTGACTCCGGCCTGGCCCACTACGGGCTTAACATAGTGGCCGGCTTTGACATAAATCCGGCCATTATCGGCACCAAGGTCAACGATGTCAGCATCTACTCGGTCGACGACCTTGACCTGCAATGCCGCCGTCTTCATGCTGAAATCGGTATAGTAACTCTCCCGGTCGACCACGCCCAGGAAGGGGTTGACCGATTGATAGATGCCGGCATCAAGGGACTTTGGAATTTCACCCCCTTCCGTATCAGGGCCCCTCGCGGCGTTGTGATTTCCAACACCTCACTCTATTCCCATTTAGCACTGATTTACAACCGATTAGATTCTCAAAACCCAACACATAGACTGAAGTCGTGAAAATTCTCAACCTCGCTAACTCCACTCCCGAGCAATTAGCCGATGCCACGGCCTTCCCCCCCTTGGGTGTGGCTACCGACTCCTCGCTGATTTACAATCCCAAGCCGCTTTTCCTGCCCGAAACGTCTGAGCAATGGCAACTGCAACTGTCGGCTGCAGTGATCGTCAATCGCTTGGGCAAGCGCATTGCCCGCCGGTTTGCCGCACGGTATTATGAGGAATTTACCTGCGTGGCCCACGCTATCCCCGCCTCTGACAACATTGAGTCAACCCCTTGGGCCGAGGCTGTTGACAGCGCTTGGGTCATTGGCGAGCGTTGCCGGGCTGCCGAATTGGCCTCGACTCCTTTTGAGGTCGACTCACCATGCCGCCTAACCATCCACGGTCTGCTCCCCGACGTTGCCGCCCTGGCGATAGAGTCGCTGTCGCGCTTCTTCACCCTCAAAAACGGCGACATAATCGTGCTCCCCTCCCGGGCCCGTTTTGAGGTAGCCGAGGATATGCGTTTAGAGGTGAATTGCGGCGACCGCGCCATTATCTCCACCAGAATTAAGTAGATAATTCCCCGAATTGCGCAGATAATGTTACGTTAAAATAATAAAACAGCGACTTTTAGCGTTATTAGTCAATAATAGAGGGGAAAAATGCGCTTTGTCGCTCCCTCTCTGACCATCATTTCCTTTCTCTCCGTAACTCTCTCTAATATCAATCAACCTCCAATCTCTCCTTTTTGATAAACCTTTGCATTTGCATGAAAAATATCAGCTCTCTCATATTCTGTAAATTAGCTTTGGCTGCGGTAGCGATGCTGATGCAATCTGCTCTGACTCCGGCCAACGCTTTGTCATATCCCGCCACCGATTCTCCTCTGTCAGAAGGCCGCTGGGTCAAGATAAAGGTCACCAACACCGGTATGCACCAAATCTCTTTCGATCAGCTGCGCAAATGGGGCTTTGACAACCCGGAAAATGTTCACGTCTACGGTTATGGCGGCGCTCTTTACTGGAATAACTTCAAGCCCGCAGCAATGCCCGAGGACCTTCCGCTGCAATACTCTGAAATTGATGGCGACCGCATAGTGTTTTACGGCGAGAGCGAAGTGCGTCCCGGCTTGGAATATCTTAACGCTCTGACTGCCGTCCCGCGCCCCGAGCGCAACCTGGCTGCCGACGCCGGCTATTATTTCCTCTCTGACCGACCCGCCACACAAACCACATCAAAAGTGGCACTCCTCCCCCCGGCCACTTCCATTTCAAGCCACCAATGCGTCAGCTTTATCGAGGAAGAGTTATCCAAGCCCTCAGGCCTGGGGTTACACTATTTCGGAAGAATGCTTACGGAATACGACGACAACACTTTCTCAGCCGACCTTAACTATGTTGACCGCGTCAGCTCCTCCAAAGTAGTTTTTCAGTTTCCTCTCGCAGTGACCGAGGGCGTTGCAAACAACCCGGCAAAAGCTCTTGTCACTCTTCCCGGCTACAACTCAACCCATAAGATCCCTCTCGATAAGCCTAACGAGGCTCTCCATAAGCTTATCGTAACCACCGGGGGCACAAGCGCCTACCGATATTACCAATATGTTCCCCGCTTCACCACCGATGAGCAGGCCGGTCAATTCAAAATCACTGCTGACCCCACCGGCGGCACTCAAAAAATCTACCTTGACTATATGGCCGTGGCCTATACCCGCCACAACAACTTTGCCAACGCTGAAAACGGCCAGATGAGAATGTTGTTTTCGCAGGGGACTGCAGGGAAGCGCATCGTTCTATATAATGCCACCGAATCAACTCGCATCTGGGACGTTACCTCGGCCCACGCCGTTGCTCCGATGGAACTGTCGGCGATGGACGAAGAAGGCACCGTTCAGTGTAGCATGACTGCCGATTTCACTCTTACAGCCTCCGTTCCCGCCCGCGCCTACATAGCTTTTGACTCCGACACCCGCTTCTACGACGTTGAATACGCAGGCGAAGTCACCAACTCCAATCTCCACGCCATGGAGGTGCCCGAGTTCCTGATTATCACTACCAAGTTGCTGCGCGACCAGGCTGAACGCCTTGCCGAGCTCCACCGCGTTGAGCTGGGCCAGAAAGTGGCTGTGGTCGAGCTCCCTGAAATTTACAACGAATTTTCATCAGGCACACCCTCACTTAACGGCATCCGCCGCTTCATAGGCAAACTGTATTTCCGCCCCGGCGCCAAGCTGACCAACGTGTTGCTCTTCGGCCCCGGCTCCAACGACTTGCGCGGCATCGGCAAATCAGCCCCCTTTGTCGAGGACAACAATCTCATCCCCACTTATGCCACAACTGACTACGACTATCTGGCAAGCGGAGTAGACGGCTTTGCCGCCGACAGCTATTTCGGTCGTCCGGGCGAAACTATGGGGAGCGAGAAAGATTTGTTTAGAGTGGCTCCGTTTATTGGCGTCGGACGTATTCCCGCCTACACTCGCGAGGAAGCCACCAATGCCGTTGACAAAATCGAAGAATACCTGACCGTGACGCCCACTGTCGACGCCGTTAACCGGGCCCTCGTGCTTACTGACCCCGCCGAAAGGCTCTCCCACGCCCAAAACGGTGAATCAGTGGTTCGTGCAATCAACTCAGGCCGAAGCAACTCAACCGTTGTCAAAGCCTACGTGTCGCTATTCCCACTGATCGGCAGTAAATCGCCGGGCACCACAGCCGCCATCAGCCAAGCGCTCCGCTCGGGTGTCAACTTCCTCGACTTTTCAGGCCACGGGTCTTTCCGAAGCCTGACAAAGCAAATGGTGTGGACCGATAACGACGTATACAACACCTCTTATAACTGCTATCCGGTTGCCTTCTTCGCTACTTGCGAAAACTATCCCTTCGATAAGCTCGAACGAGGCATGTCGGAAATCATGATGTTGCAGCCCAACGGCGGCACTATCGCTTCTATCGGTGCCGGACGAAGCACCTGGACCATCTGCAACCAAGCTATCAATTCAACAACAGGCCAAATCTATGCCAACGCCGAACCGGGCTATACCATCGGCGAGTTTTACCGCGATATTCAAAAAGCCCATACCAACTCCTCAATGGATGGCATGGACCGGATTATCTACGGCTACAACCTCTGCGGTGACCCCGCTCTCCCTCTCCGTGTCCCCGAAACCGACAAAATCAATCCCCGTTTCCTCAACGACAGCCCTATAAACCCCGGCCTTGAATACCGTATCACCCCCCTGACTCCCACCAGGCTGACAGGTCAAATACTGACCGCCAAGAATGGAGAGGTAGATACCGAATTCAACGGCACCATCTACTTCAATCTCCACGAACAACCTCGCAAACAGGAGATTTCCGACAACGATGCTTCTGACAACATTCTCCTTGACTCCGACGTGCTCGTCACCGTCGAAGCGCCGGTAGTCAACGGTGAATTTACTCTCAATTTCACCTGCCCTCTCCCCTCCAGGATTAATCCGCGCGGCAGCACTTTGCTCCCCTGGCACAACCGCGCCACAATGCTCGCCGTATCTGACGACAACAAGCGCTATTATTCCCACAACGTAGAATATTTCCTGGTCAACGACGAAGTGCCTGCAGAAATTGCCGAAGTCGCTCCCCCGACTATTGACAAAATCTTTATCGACACCCCCGACTTTGTTGACGGCGATGCGGTCGATTCCGAGTTTACCCTCATCGCTCATCTGACCCCGGGCCCCGGTGCTTTCAAAGTGACCTCGGGCAACATCAGCGGGTCGCCCACCTTCACCATCGACCAATCCCGCACCATCCAAGTGGTGGCCGCCATGATGTCGACTCAGCCCGACGGCTCTGTGGTGATGCGCATCCCCGTCAACTCCGTTGCCGACGGCCGACACTCCGGTCAACTGATGGTTTCTGACAACTACGGCAACTTGGCCGAGGCCAACATCAACTTCACCGTCAGCCACTCATCAGTCACCGCTCATCTGACCATGGAGGAAAAGGTGGCTCGCGTTCAAGCCACCTTCGGGCTTAACCACACCTTTACCGACGCCCCCGCCGGTCGCCTCGTGGTTGAAGACTCTGCCGGCAACGTGGTGTGGTCAACAGCCAATTGCTCTTTCCCTGCCGAATGGGATTTGACCGGCCGCGACGGCAAGCCTGTGGCCGACGGCGTTTACCATGCCTACGCCATTCTCAATTCAGGCATCTTCTATGCCACAACCCCCAAACTGACTGTAACCGTGGTGCAAGCCACTCGATAATCATAATCAAGGCCCCGCGCCCCACCCTATTTTCCGATGATGAAACACCAACATATATCACTTCTTGCCCTTGCCGGTCTGCTCCTTGCAGCGTCAATGCCCGCCTACGCCGACGGCGACATCAAAAACGACTTCAACCCTATCGAAACCGGCGTGACGTCGCTCTCTATCGCGCCCGATGCACGCGGCGCATCCATGGGTGACCTCGGCGCCGCCACCGAGCCCGATGTCAACTCGCAATTCTGGAACCCCTCGAAATATGCCTTTGCCTATTCGCAAGGGGGCGTGTCAATCAGCTACACTCCCTGGCTCCGCAAATTGGTCAACGACATCTTCCTTGCCAATGTTGCCGGCTACTGGAAGTTAGGATCGAGCGATATACAAGCCGTGGCTGCTTCGCTCCGCTACTTCTCGCTCGGCGAGGTCAACTCCGCAGGCCCGACTGACCTATCCGGCCAAAGCCTCCACCCCTACGAGCTCTCGGTTGATGCCGGCTACTCGCGCAAGCTGTCGGAGAAATACTCTATGGGCGTGGTGTTTCGCTACATTTATTCTGACCTCGGTTTCTCCACCTCCTACGCCGGCGATCAAACCGTGGGCGCCTCGGCCTTTGCCTTTGACATTGCAGGCTATTTCACCACATATCCCATTATCGGCCGCAACGAATGTCAATGGTCGTGGGGCTGGAACATCTCCAATGTCGGCACCAAGGTAAATTACAACAATGGCCAGGACCCGGCCTTCCTCCCCGCTCAGTTGCGCCTGGGCACGACTTTCACGTTCCCGCTGGCCGACTACCACAACCTCGCCGTGTCGCTCGATTTGACCAAGCTGCTGGTGCCTGCCCGCCCTCTCCCCGGCAACTATCTCGATGCTGACGGCCAGGAAGATGAACGTGCCTATCTCGATGCTCTCGAAAAATGGGAAAACACCTCAGGCATTTCAGGTATCTTCAAATCATTCAGCGACGCACCGGGCGGTTTTTCGGAAGAGATGAAAGAGATTAACTACTCGATTGGTGCGGAATACAGCTACAACAATCAATTCTTCGTGCGTGCCGGTTATTTCCACGAAAGCGCCATGAAGGGTAATCGCCAATATTTCACAATGGGTGCCGGGTTCTCGCTCAATGTGGTGCGCCTCGACGCTGCCTATATGCTTGCAACCGCCCAAACATCGCCACTCGACCAAACTCTCCGTTTCACCCTATCGTTTGACATGGACGGCCTCCGCGAACTCCTTGGCCGCCGCCGCTGATAGCCCGTTACGACATGATGGATATTCGCGTAGGCAACGGCTTTGATGTGCATCAATTTGCGCCCGGGCGCAAATTGATAATATGTGGTGTCGACATACCCTCCTCTATCGGCGGACTGCTCGGCCACAGCGATGCCGACGTGGCAATCCATGCTCTATGCGATGCCCTGCTCGGGGCTCTGGCATTGGGCGATATCGGCAAGCATTTCCCCGACACCGACCCGCAATGGGAGGGCGCCGATTCGCGACGGCTGCTACGCGCCGTGGTTGATATGGCTTCTGAGCGCGGCTTCGCAATCTCTAACGCCGATGTTACAATCATAGCCCAAGCGCCCAAAATGCTGCCTTACATCGAGCAGATGCGCGCCAATCTTGCGTCAGACCTCGATGTTGACCTCGACCGAGTTTCAGTAAAGGCCACCACCACCGAGCGCCTCGGCTTCACAGGGCGCAAAGAGGGGATAGCAGCGTTGGCCACCGCCACTCTGCTCCGCCCTCTATCCCCGCCTCTCTGATGCCACGCTCCGGGCCGTCTGATTTTCCTGAATCGCTTCATTGCCCCCCTTCTCGCTCCGCATCGTTTCAACATCCTAACCCACACACCCCTGCTTCTCAACATTTTTTGCCATGGATATTTCAGTAGTAGTTCCTCTTTATAACGAAGCCGAATCGCTCCCCGAGCTCGCAGCTTGGATTGAGCGTGTGATGAAAGAGAATAACTTCAGTTATGAGGTTATTTTCGTTGACGATGGCTCTACCGATGATTCCTGGCGCGTAATCACTGACCTGGCGGCCCATAACAAGGCTATCAACGGTGTTAGATTTCGCCGCAACTATGGCAAGTCGCCGGCCCTCAACACCGGCTTCGCCCGCGCCAAAGGACGAGTAGTCATCACTATGGATGCCGACCTTCAGGACTCTCCCGATGAAATTCCCGAGCTCTATCGCCGCATCACCGTTGACGGCATGGACCTGGTGTCGGGTTGGAAACGCAAGCGCTTCGACCCTCTGTCCAAAACTATTCCTACAAAACTTTTCAACGCCACAGCTCGCCGAGTGTCGGGAATTAAAAACCTCCACGATTTTAACTGCGGATTGAAGGCCTATCGCGCCGATGTCGTGAAGCGGATAGAAGTGTACGGCGATATGCACCGCTACATACCCATTCTGGCTAAAAATGCCGGTTTTACTAAAATTGATGAAATGGAGGTGCACCACCAGGCACGCAAATATGGCAAATCAAAATTTGGGATGTCGCGTTTTGTCAACGGCTACCTCGACTTGATGACACTTTGGTTTACCGGGAAATTCGGCCGTAAACCCATGCATTTTTTCGGGTTGTTGGGCTCGCTGATGTTTCTTATCGGCTTCATTGCCGTGGTTTTGGTAGGAGCGATGAAGCTCTACCACATGCACACCGGCGCCCCCTATCGCCTGGTCACGGATTCACCCTACTTCTACCTTGCTCTGACTATGATGCTCCTGGGCACCCAGCTATTTCTCGCCGGCTTCATAGGCGAGCTCATTGTGCGCAACTCCGCCCACCGCAACGACTACGAAATCGCCCAGGAAATCAATTAGACCCGGTTCCCAAATATTTGTTAATGCTGAGGAACCGAGTCTTAATCCCGGTTTCCCAAATCCCTACCCACCGAATTGAAAATTGGGATTGACTATCAATTTTACCATTTCACGAAAAAGGTCAGCAAAAAAATTGCTGCTACAGCCAAGTTAACCCATAATTGCTGATAACATTTCTGTTTAATGCAAAAAAATCCCAAAAGGGCAAAATAACAGATTATCGATGTCCCTCCCACTACGTATACCCAAACTGGATTTGACCGGGTTATTATGACGTATGCAATCATAACATAAATTGGGATAAGCGCAATGCTAATCTTTTTTGCATCAGGTTTTTGGATTGTTTTCATATTAACCTAAGGAATTTTGAGCTGTTAACTGCCTTCTTCTTACACTCTATACTGAGCGTCAGCTAAGACTTATGGGCCGGGCATCAAAAATTAAGATAGTTTATAACATATTTAATGCCATCTGCCATTACAATGTTCATATTCAATCCATATTTGCGTAACCGCTGCAGCCAATAACGCATCTTCCAAACCTTCGATAGTAAAGCCTGCGCCATCTGTCATAATATCCACCAATTGGCTTACCCCAAACTCAACACCTGCTAAAGTAAGTTTAGCGGCAGCGGCCAATTTACATAGTTCATGGTCTTCAGTACTAATCTCATCATCATCAATTGAAATATTATCGATCAGTCCGGAATATATTGGAAAGGCAACTTTATCAATATATATCGCCATCGCTACGTATACTTTAATTTGCTTTTCTGTCATATCTTCAGGTAGATATGCTTCTAAAGAAGATACGCCTCCGCCATTATCAAAATACTGCTGGGCAAAAAACTTTAACCTTTCCAATTCTGTGAGATCCCCAAGAGTATTATTATATTTTCGTACGAAATTGAATCCAAAAATGACTCCACATCATTAGTGTATGGCGAAATTATTTCTTTAGAAAAAACTTCCATTTCTTCTTTAGACATACCTGCTAACATACTAACATCCTCGGCAGTTATGGCAGGAATTTCACGTTGACCGCTACTTCTTGTTGCATGATTAAAAATTGATGATGCATGCATTTTACTATACTCATTAAAAAGTTGCGTTGCATCAACTTCGTTAAAGGGTACAACATTTTCATTGTTATCACAGCTATACATTATACACCTATAGCAATAAACCACAAACAAGAAGGAAATTTGATATTTAACATAATAAGATGAATTATAACATGATGTATTATAAATACTTTTATCTTAAATATTGTTCATTAAATTAATGAGTTTATTATATACATTAATATTATGATTACTCTGACCTTTTAACAACAATGCGCAACTCCGCCCACCGCAACGACTACGAAATCGCCCAGGAAATCAATTAGAC
>CAMWUH010000016.1 GCA_947177325.1 uncultured Bacteroidales bacterium | reverse complement strand
AACTGTAGCGTATCTATTATAAAAGGTGAACTTTGGAAACTTGAAGACTGCTATAAGAAAATAGTGGTAAAAAATTATCTACACAGACCCTGTAGTTAGATAATTTTATACCCCTTCTTTCCCATTACGTGTCCACATAGGAGGATTTTAGATTATCTCTATTCTGCCTTTAACAGATTTACAGCAGGAAGTAAATAAAGCACTCAGCAGAATTTCAGGGGCAAAAATGGCAGGGAATGGACAGATTACATCAGAGAAAGACAGACTTAATTGCATTTTAGATAACAAGTGGTTCTCTTTAGAAGTGCGTGATAGAGCAATAGATGAAGAATAACTGTCCAGCCAAGCTAAACAAAAGCTATCAACAAGCTGCCTTGAAGTAGCATTGGCAAGAGCTCAGGAGGAAATTTCGCCCGATTCAATTGTAAATGTTATCAACCGTACCCGGCAGATACGGCAACAGTCAACTGATGGGTTAATGCAATCAGTAATGGCGATGCTTGAGGCGAAGTTTCTGGAAAAGTATTACGACCGTCGCCGCTGGCAACTTCAAGGCTCGACTGAAGTTGAAAGTGATTCCACAGAAATTACGCTTTGGGCAGTTCCTCAATTTAAGCATGAAATTGCCCGACTTTGCTCGCTTGCTGTTATTCCTAATCAGAAATTGCTTGCCGCCATCCCAACAGAGGCAATTTGTGATGTCATAAGAATTGACGACGACTCGCGTCAGCTTTATGGGTCGGCACTGAGCTCAGTGGGCACTGAATGTCTTAACATACTGAAAAAAATAGGCGCCAACAATATTTTTGACGGCATGGAAGTGCCGACCGATGTTGATGGCGAAGTTAAATCTGTGGCCGGCTCAATAATTGATTGCATGGACAGGAATATAGCGGAAGGAACGCCTGAACGGGTTGGGTTGATAATGACCGAAACCGTGTTAGGCCTGAAAGTTGATGCTCCAACTCAATGCTCTCTCTACGAAGCCAACAAGTCTACCCCTTTCGCCGGTTTAATTCTGCTAACTCCCAACGCATATAAAGCGAATTATAAGCTATTGAAAGATTTTGTTGATAATAACGGAAATTTTGTTTTTATCGACAAGCTAAAAGCTGAGTTGGCCAGATTGGAGAAAAAAGGAGTGACATTGATTTATCCGTCGCAAGTGGCGAAGGGATTGCCGATGACAGTCAAAGTGAATGTAGAGAATATCAACGATATTGATATTGACGTTTACTATAGCAACAGTTTTGGAATAGCCGGTGCTGGTGATGATATTTCGGCTAAAGATCTAAATCAGACCTTCAAAAAAATTGCGACTCTACATTGTCATGTCGATGGGGAAATGTTGTTTGAAGGGGAAACCGAGTTATGTTATGTGCCCGATAATTATGGTGCATATACATTTGTTGCCAAGTTGGCAGAAAATTCAAATAATAACTACCGTTTAATGCGTTGCTCTGATTTGACCACTATGGCGCTTCAGGGTTATGGCTGTCCATGGCTTTATGCAGTCAATTTGATATCGGGAGCTCCCCAATCGGGTGTTAACTTCAGCGCTACCCGGGGGTGGTCGAGTAAATATTTATCAACTTTCGGGCCAACCAACAAAGCCGGCTTGGTAAAGGTGGAAAATATGAAAGAGTGGGTCAATTACTATCCCATTCGCGGCAGAGATCGGTTTGCTGCAGGACTTGCATTGGGCTATCGTGAGCCTGCCGAGAAAGAGCGGGTCAATGTTGCCAACATCAACACATCGCTTGCCGTATACCGACCGGGCGACAAGATGGAATGGTCGGTAATAGTGTTTGGCAGCGAAGGTAACCTGAAGTTTGTTGGAAACGATTTGGCTCTGAATGTAACTCTACACGATGTTAACCATAAGCAACTGGCAGAGGTTGAGGTTACTACAGACGCTATGGGACGCGCCCGGGGAGAGTTTGATTTACCGGAAGGCGGATTGACCGGCTATTACTATATAACCGCTGATTACGCCGGGCGCCGGATTGGAGGCCGGAACGTTATGGTATCTGACTACAAATTGCCCACCTTTGAAGTAAAGCTCGATTCAATGACAATGGAAGATAGCTTATTGATGATTAAAGGGTCGGCAATGACTTATGCCGGATTCCCGGTGCAGGTGGCATCGGCAGAGCTCGAGCTGAAAAATGACCAGCGATTTGCATGGTGGCGAGGAAACAGTGATGAGAAAGAGGTTATTAAGGTTGCTGTGGAGTTTGATGCCGGCGGTGTTATGACATTCCGAATGCTCCAAGAAGATCTTGATAAAAAATTACCATATCCTGATGGTTTGCTCTCGGCGAAGCTTACAGTAGTCGCAACTTCGGGCGAAAGCCATGAGGCTTCAATGACAATAGCACTCGCCAAACGAATGCACATAGTCATGGGCTACATGGATAATATCAATGTTTCGCAGCAAGCCGAGCTCCCTATTTTCGTATGCAACTCGCTTGGTGAAGAGGTGGTTGCTCCGGTCGAACTGACCTTTACTCAAAAAGGGGCTGAGGGGAAAACCTATCGTTTTAAAGGAGAAACATCAACTGACAAACTCAAAATTGATTTGAGCTCACTCCCGTCGGGCACCTACTTGTTAAAAGCGGTTGGGTTGACTGATGAATTTGAGAAAGATGATAACGATGCTGAGAGCAGCGACACTGAAGTTGTGGGTTACCGCGATGATGACAAGCTCTCGCCCTCGCTCAAACTCCTGTGGACTCCGAAAACTTTAATAGAGCCGGGAGCTAACGAAAAAGCTGAATTTAAGGTTGGCACCACGGCCGACAAAACCAATATACTCAAAGTTGTCACTTGCAACGCTAAGATTATCTCAACAGAGTGGCTTGTGGTTGAACCGGGTATGCACGTTATCGAGGTTGAAATTCCTGATGGGGAAAATGATGCCGAGGTAACCCTTATGGCTATCAAGAATGGAGAGAGTGATGAAGTTAAGGTTTCGCTCCATCGTCCCGACCCGGCATCGCAACTTAAGGTTGAGATAGAAAACTTGCGTAAAGTAACCACCTCCGGAGCAGAGGAAACGCTTACAATCAAGTTGACTGATGCTGCCGGAACTTTGCGCGCCGGAGCAGCATTCCTTGATATTTATTCCAAAGCGGTTGATGCTATTGAGAGTTATCGGTTAAACTTGGCTACTCCTTATATTTACAAAGTCTCTGTAAGCAGCCGGATGGTAGCGCCTACTCAGCAATTTAATTCATCGTCCTATACACGAAAGGTGAAAATGAACCGTCGCTTGGAAGTGCCTCAATTGTTCTATCTTAATGAATATGGATCAGGAGTTTTTTATTCTTCTGCGTCTAAAATGATGGTTAGGGGTGCGAGTATTACGGAAACAGTCGAAGAGGATTGCGTTGCAGAGAATATGATGTTGACCGAATGTGCGGTTGAAAACTCTTTCGATTCAGGCAGTGGCAACGTTCAGGAAGAGGAGGTGACATATCGCCCGGCTGAGGTGCCTTTGGCGCTTTTTCTACCTGACATTCTGATTGGTGAAGACGGCAAAGCCGAAATTAAGTGGACCGTACCTGATGCCAACACCACTTGGGCAATGAATCTGGCTGCTTGGACGGTCAATGCGTTAACGGCAAATTGGACAGGTGAAATTATTTCATCAAAGCCCGTAATGGTTTCTGTTAATGCTCCTCGCTTCCTCCGCCAAGGGGATGAGGTGGAGTTAGTCAGCACGATTAATAATGCCACTGACAGCGTGGCCGACTGCTTTGTTGTAGTGAAATTCTGTAACCCCTTTACCGACGAGGAGGTGTGCCCCTCGATAACAAGTAAAGTAGAAATCGAGCCTCGTAAGTCAGCCGCCGTTACCTCTCCGCTTAAGGTGGAAACTGACTGGAGTGGCGTGGTAGTGAAGGTGTCAGTAAAGGCTGGTAATTACACTGATGCAGAAATGCACACAGTGCCTGTGCTCGCGGCGTCGCAACGAGTTGTTGACTCATCAACTTTTTATTTAGCTCCTGATGAAGACAGTTACGCGGTAGAGCAAGAAAAAGAGGGCATAGACAGCGATGTGGCGCTGACATTCTCCGCCAACCCGATATGGGAAGTAGTGTCAGCTTTGCCGGTGCTTAGCGCTGATGGTCACTTGACCTCAATATCAACGGCATCAACTCTGTTTGCCTTAGTCGTGGCACATCAAATTATTCGCGAAAATCCTGAAGTGGCTCAAGGAATTGCCACAATGGCAGCCGAGCATAAAGAAAGTAAACTTGGAGCCGAAAGTTCGATCGCCCAACTTGATTTAGCTTCAACTCCGTGGGTGCAGGTGGCTGTTGACGAAAATGAGCAACTAAGCCGATTGTATTCCGTTTTGGATGAGATGAAGGTGAAATCTGAGTTAGCCAAGATGATTGGCAATCTGAAAGATTTTCAAAACAGCGATGGTGGTTTCCGTTGGAGTAATGGCTTTAACGAGTCGTCAGTGTGGGCCACTCAATCAGTTCTTGAAGTATTTGCTCAACTTGTAGATATGGGCGGCGAACTTCCAGATGATGCAAGGCAAATTATTATCAACGGAATGAGCTTCCTTGAGAATAATGTAAGAGAAATTCTCAAGAAGCAACCGTTGGGTCACGACGAAACATTCGCCACGCTCTGCGCTTCATTTAAATTCTATGCTCCCGGCAACACGGCCGTCCGAGCCAATGAGCGAGCCTACAAAGTTATGTCAGAGCAATGGAAAAATTCTTCTATAGCTGATAAAGCATACTTGGCCCGAGTTCTCAATCGAGTGGGCTACGAGAAAGTAGCTAATGAAATCTTGGCTTCAATAACCGAATTTTCCACATATAATAAAAAGCAGGGACGATTTTTTGACGGACTCTCTGCCGGCCCGGCCTGGGCTCGTACCTCCTTACGCTCAACGGCTGAAGTGTTGGAGGCATTCGCCCAAATCAAGCCTGACAGCGAGGTGGTTGACCAATTGCGACAGTGGCTGTTGTTGGCAAAACTAACTACCGGATGGGGTGACTCCCGGGCTGCCTCTGCCGCAATAGCAGCGATAATCTGCTCAGGCAGCAAATGGACCTCAATCAGCGACAGCGTGACAATTACGGTTGATGGTTCATCCATTGATGTCAATACGGTTGACAGGCTCTGCGGCACGGTGGAAGCTCGGTTGAGCAGTGATGGGGGCAATTTGGAAATTACCCGCCAATCAGCCGGACCGGCATGGGGCGCTATTGTGGTTGAGTCAACTAAAGCGATGCGCAACATCAAAGCCTCAAGCACCGATGAACTCTCTATCGAAAAACAAATTTTGGTCAATCGCGCCGGCAAATGGGGCATCAGCAATCAGTTGCAATTAGGCGAAACTGTCAAGGTCAGGTTGATTATCGACTCAAAGCGCATAGTTGACTATGTGACAATAGTGGACAATCGCGCTGCTACTTTTGAGCCGGAAATTGTAACTCCCCACTATGTCTATTCTGGTGGGCTGGGCTTCTATCTCGAAAATCGCGACGCTGCCACAAATCTGTTTATCGACCGCCTTCCCAAAGGCAAATTTGTGATTGAATATGAAATGAAGGTTAATAATCGTGGAGACTTCTCGGCAGGAGTAGCTACGCTGCAAAGTCAGATGGCGCCGGAATTTACCGCCCATTCAGCTTCAACATCGATAATAGTTAAATGATGGAATACGATTTGAAATATATGCGCCGCGCGCTTCAATTAGCGGCACTATCACCTTATTATACTCACCCCAACCCTATGGTCGGCGCTGTTATTGTGGCCAACGGTCGCATAATAGGGGAGGGATGGCACCATCGATGCGGTCAAGGCCATGCCGAAGTCAACGCTATAGCGTCAGTCAGGGAAGCCGACCGCTATCTGCTGCAGCAGTCAACGATGTATGTAACCTTGGAACCTTGCGCTCATTACGGGAAGACGCCTCCCTGCGCTCAGTTGATAATCGATAAAAAAATTCCGCGTGTTGTGGTGGGAGCAGTCGACCCCTTTTCGAAAGTGGCAGGGCGTGGTATCTCTATGCTTCAAGAGGCGGGCATTGAAGTCGTGACCGGCGTACTCGCCGAAGAGAGTATTGCTCTGAATAAAAAATTTTTTGCAGCTCACACCCTTCAACGCCCTTATATCACTCTGAAATGGGCTCAGAGTAGCGACGGATTTATGGACTCTGACCGAAGCGCAGATGGCAAGCCATTCAAATTCTCAACCTCGTTGGGTGGCGTGATAGTGCATCGCGAGCGAGCCTTAAATGATGCCATTCTTTCCACACTTGCCACTGTTGAGGCCGACGGCGCGCAACTTAATGTGCGTTCTTTCCCCGGTCCGTCACCGCGTCGGGTGATAGTTGACGTATCGGTTAATCCCCTGGAGCTTATGGCTAAACTTTACAGTCAAGGCGTTACATCGGTGTTGGTTGAAGCGGGTCCTCGCTTCCTCAACTCAATGCTTGAGGCGGAGATGTGGGATTGTCTACGCATAGAAACCTCACCCGATATTCTCGGCGAGTGCGGTCGCCACACTGCTCCTTCCATAGTTATCCCCTCTGCCGTAAGGATAACCAAGAGTAAAATTGGAAATAATACAATTACCGTAATTGAACGCAGGTCGCTGACCTAAACCCGCATCTGCCGGCGTTGTTGAAAACTTTTTTTATAAAAGTGCAAAAAAATGTAACTGAGATTGCGATAAAATTGCTATCTTTGTGGCGAAAAGTCTAATTGTGTCAGCACAAAAAGCGCTAAAATTGTGGTAATTATCAGAGTGTCAAATTGTTATTGGCGTGTCTCTTGTTTTGAAATTTTTGGCGACAAAGCTGCACAATGCTCCTTCACAAACTTTAAATCGAAACTATTAACTGTAACCAATTATAATGTTAGCATCAATTTTCGGAATCGAAAACAACGGCATGCTTGCCCTCGTTGCCCTTTTGACGGGTATCGGTTTGGTGGCATTGGCATTGTTGATTGCGGGGCTGATTTCGCCTCGTACCTACAATCCCCAGAAAGGTGAAGCGTATGAATGTGGTATCCCTACTCGCGGTGTGTCAATGACACGCTTCTCGGTAGGGTATTATCTTTTTGCGATATTGTTTCTGATGTTTGACGTCGAAACAATTTTCCTCTATCCCTGGGCAGTCAGAGTTAAAGAGCTCGGACAAGGCGGATTGATCAGTATAGCCGTATTCTTTGGTTTCCTCGTTTTGGGCCTTGCTTACGCTTGGCGGAAAGGAGCGTTGAAATGGAAATAACAACTAAGAGCATGCCCTACGAGGCATGGAAAGATAATGAAGCTATCGAGAAGCTCGTAAAAGAGCTTCAGGATTCAGGCGCCAATGTGCTCGTTGGCAGTCTCGACAAGCTTATCAACTGGGGGCGGTCTAACTCGCTCTGGCCACTCACCTTCGCCACCAGTTGCTGCGGCATTGAATTCGTGTCGCTTGGTGCAGCGCGCTTTGACATGGCGCGTTTCGGCTGGGAAGTTGCTCGTGCCTCACCTCGTCAGGCCGACTTTATCATGGTGGCCGGCACGATCGTTAATCGCATGGCTCCGGTGTTGCGCCGCTTGTACGACCAGCTTGCCGAGCCCAAATATGTGATTGCTTGTGGCTCATGCGCAATCTCCGGCGGTCCTTTCCGTAAATCATATCACGTTGCTCGCGGCATTGAAGATATTGTGCCTGTCGATGTTTACGTGCCCGGTTGTCCTCCGCGCCCCGAGGCTATGATTTACGGCATCATGCAGCTTTCTCGCAAAATTAAAGTTGAGCGATTCTTCGGCGGCCGTAACCGTCAGGAACGTCAAACCGAGTTTTTTAAAGACCATCCGCTCGACTAATCGCATCATTAACTGATTGCCCACCACTTTTCAATTTAAAACCACTTCAATAACCAATCATATCGATATGGCACAATTGCAGGAAAAAATCGCAAAACTCTTTCCTCAAGCAACCTTTGAGGAAGCTGACGTGTTGACGATTAATATTGCAGATGCACAACTTCACGACCTGGCTGCTACCTTGCGCGATGACAAAGATTTGTCGTTTGACTATCTTATGACCATCGTTGGTATGGACTGGCAAAAAGAGCTCGGATGTGTCTACTTCCTCAACTCTACAACTCATGGCACAACTGTGTCAATCAAGGTAACTACCGCTGATCGCGACAACCCCATGCTACATTCGGTTTCTGACCTTTGGGCTGTGGCCGGTATCTACGAGCGCGAAGTTTACGACTTCTTCGGCATAATTTTCATTAACAATATGGATATGCGCCGTTTGTTCCTCAGTGTTGACTGGGTAGGCTACCCCTTGCGAAAGGATTACGACGCCAATCCCGAGCTCAACCCTGTTTCTATTGAGAACGAACGTCAGCTCGACACCACCGATATGTGGCTTGAAGGTCCCAACGGTAAAATTGAAAAGAAAACACGACCCATATTCCAAAAAGATGACTTCGTGGTCAACATCGGCCCGCAGCACCCTGCAACTCACGGTGTGTTGCGTTTCCGCACTGCAATCGATGGCGAAACCATCAAGAAAATCGATGTTTATATGGGTTATATCCACCGCGGAGTTGAGAAACTCAGCGAGGGATTGACTTATCAACAGACTCTCCACTTCATGGACCGTCTGGACTATTTCTCGGCTCATAACTATCACCACGGACTTTGCATGCTTTATGAAAAAGCAGCAGGCATTGAAGTGCCCAAGCGCGCTCAATACATCCGCGTGATTATGGATGAGTTGTCGCGTATAGCTTCTCACTGCTTGTTTATCGGCACCTATTGCATGGACTTGGGCGCTACCACAATGTTGTTCTACACGTTGCGCGTTCGCGAGCAAATCCTCGATATAATGGACAAAACTTGCGGTGCACGCATGACATTCAATTATGATGTTATCGGTGGAGTAATGGCCGATCTCGACCCTGACTTTGTGAAAGATGTTAAGGAGTTGCTCGCAGTAGTGCCCAAAAACATCAAAGAATATAACAAAATCTTCACCGGCAACGTAATTGCCAAAGGCCGCATGAACGGTATTGGTGTGCTTAGCCGCGAAGACGCTATATCCTACGCAATCACCGGCCCTTCAGGCCGCGCTTCAGGTTGGGCTTGCGACGTGCGCAAAACCGATCCCTACAGCATCTACCCCGAGCTTAATTTCGAACAGGTCATTATGACTGAGGGCGATTCAATGGCTCGTTTCAAATGTCGTGTTGCAGAAATTCAGCAATCAGCCGACATCATTGCTCAAATCATCGACAAAATTCCCGAAGGCGAAATCTGCGCCAAAGTGCCCAAAGTGCTCAAATTGCCCGTTGGCCACTGGTATCAGGTTGTAGAAGGTTGCCGCGGTGTGTTTGCACTCTATCTCGAGAGTGACGGAACTACCAAGCCTTATCGCCTGAAAATTGCCCCTCCCTGCTTGCCCTTGGCCGGCGTGGTTGACCATATCACGGAAGGTCAAAAAATTGCCGACCTTATCACCATCGGTGGCTCGCTCGACTATATCGTGCCCGATATGGACCGCTAATCAAATAATAAATTCATTTAACGGTATATAATAACTATCACCGCAAAGATTTCATAAATCATGTTTGACTTCTCCATTATCACTAATTGGATACACGATTTCCTCGGTTCTACCCTTGGAATGGCACCATGGTTGGTGACAACAGTAGAGTGTGTGCTAATCGGCGTTGGCCTTCTGTTAGCCTATGCTTTGCTGGCACTCTTCTATATTTATTTCGAACGTAAAGTCTGCGCAGCTTTCCAATGCCGTCTCGGCCCTAACCGTGTAGGTCCTATGGGTTTGCTCCAGAGCTTCGCCGATATGTTTAAAATCCTTATAAAGGAGTTGATTACGCTCAAGCACACTGATAAATTCCTGTTTGCGCTCGCTCCTTATTTGGTAATCGTGGCCTCAGTGCTTGCTTTCGCTTGCTTGCCTTGGGGTAACGGTTTGCAAATCATCAACTTTAATATCGGCATTTTCTTCCTGATAGCTGTTTCGTCGATTGGTGTGTTAGGTATATTGCTCGCCGGTTGGTCATCTAACAACAAGTTCACCCTTATCGGCGCAATGCGTTCAGGCGCGCAGATGGTAAGCTACGAGCTTTCTATCGGCCTTGTGATGATTACCATGGTGGTATTCTCCGGCACAATGTCAATCAGCGGAATTGTGGAAGCTCAAAGAGATACTTGGTTTATTTTCTCAGCTCACTTGCCCGCTTGGATCGCCTTTATCATTTATTTGATTGCCGGCACAGCTGAAACTAACCGTGGCCCGTTTGACCTTCCTGAAGCTGAGAGTGAGTTGACCGCCGGTTATCACACTGAATATTCAGGTATTCACTTCGGTTTCTATTATTTGGCCGAATACCTTAACCTCTTTATTGTAGGCGGTGTCGCCTCGCTGATGTTCCTCGGCGGTTGGATGCCCTTACACATCAATGGTTGGGAAGGTTTCAACCATGTTATGGATTATATCCCATCAGTAGTTTGGTTCCTTGGCAAATCAATTTTCATTACCTTTATCATTATCTGGTTTAAGTGGACATTTCCACGCTTGCGTATCGACCAGCTTCTGACTTTGGAATGGAAATATCTGCTTCCCATCTCAATGGTTAACTTGGTGTTCATGACTCTTTGTGTTGTCAACGGCTGGCACTTTTAATCAACCTTTTTAAGAAACTAACAACCCCTTACTCATAATACCCCTACCATGAGCAATCAATACGGTAAAATAGCCCAGGTTATCGGACCGGTAGTCGACGTCATTTTCGAAGGTGAAGGCGTAATCCTCCCCCCGATTTATACCGCACTGAAAATCGATAAAGAAGACGGCTCAATGCTTATTCTTGAAGTTGAGCAACACATTGGCGAAGACACAGTGCGCTGTGTCGCAATGGAAAGTACCGACGGCTTGCAACGCGGCATGCGCGTCGATAACCTTGAACGTCCAATCGCAGTGCCTACAGGTGCTCAGGTAAAAGGCCGACTGCTTAACGTAATCGGCGAGGCTATTGACCACTTGCCTGCTCTTGACCGCGACAATCTTCGCTCAATCCACCAACCGGCTCCTAAATTTGAAGACCTGACTATCGGCACTGAGATTCTCTATACCGGTATCAAGGTTATCGACTTGTTGGAACCTTACAGTAAGGGCGGTAAAATCGGTTTGTTTGGTGGTGCCGGTGTAGGTAAAACCGTGCTCATCATGGAACTCATCAATAACATCGCTAAAGGTCACAACGGTTTCTCTGTGTTTACCGGCGTTGGTGAACGTACACGTGAAGGTAACGACCTTTTGCGCGAAATGATTGAGAGCGGCGTTATGAAATATGGCCAAAAATTCCGTGACGGCATGGAGAAAGGGGAGTGGAACCTGGCTGATGTTGATATGAACGAGGTTAAGGATTCTCAAGCTACACTCGTTTTTGGCCAGATGAACGAACCGCCGGGCGCACGTTTGCGTGTGGCACTTTCAGGCTTGACTGTTGCCGAGCAATTCCGCGACCAAGATGGCGGTGGTAAAGAAATCCTTCTCTTTATTGACAACATTTTCCGTTTCACCCAGGCCGGTAGTGAGGTGTCAGCCCTTTTGGGACGTATGCCTTCAGCCGTAGGTTATCAACCAACCTTGGCTTCGGAAATGGGTTCATTGCAGGAACGTATCACTTCAACCAAAAACGGTTCAATCACTTCGGTTCAAGCTATCTATGTGCCTGCCGATGACTTGACTGACCCCGCTCCCGCCACCACATTCAACTTCTTGGATGCCACGACAGTGCTTTCGCGTAAAATTGCCGAGCTCGGTATCTATCCCGCAGTTGACCCCTTGGAATCAACTTCTCGTATCCTTGACCCGAACATCATCGGTGAAGAGCACTACAACACAGCTCAGGCAGTCAAACAACTCCTCCAGAAATACAACGAGCTTCAAGATATCATTGCCATTCTTGGTGTTGACGAGCTTAGCGATGAAGACAAACTTGTGGTTGCCCGTGCTCGCCGCGCTCAACGATTCTTGTCGCAGCCATTCCACGTGGCAGAGCAGTTTACCGGTCTGCCCGGCGTGATGGTGCCTCTCAACGAAACTATCCGTGGCTTCAAGATGATTCTCTCAGGCGAAATGGACGAATATCCCGAGCAAGCGTTCCTCAACGTCGGCACAATTGATGAAGCCATCGCCAAGGGTAAGAAAATGCTCGCAGAGGTTAAATAATGCAGCTTGACAGTAAGCAACAAACAATTTAAGTACCCAATCAAAATCAAAAGCAATGACGCTCAAAATTATATCAGCAACCGAAATACTGTTTCAAGGCGAAGTGGCTTCAGTGACCTTGCCCGGTCAAAAGGGGAGGTTTACAGTGCTCAACAATCACGCCTCGCTGATTTCTACACTTGTTGCCGGCGATATTGTATATGATTTTGAAGGCAATAAGGAATCGCGCCATATAGATGGCGGCATTGTTGATGTTGATAAAAACATTATTTCTGTTTGCGTCAGCTAAAAACAATTAAAACGATAATATCTTCCCAACCCACTCTATAATAGCAAAGATGAAGCAATTAAAAGTAATCATATTCCTGATTTTTGCTACGTTGACTCTCAACGCCGCCGCGTCGTCGGCGCCTGCCGAGACTAAGGAGCATAAAGAGGGTGAGCTTGACTTGAAAGAGGTGATTTTTGAGCATCTCAGTGATCGTTACGGCTGGGAAGTTCCCTTCTGTCATGGTCGCACCATTCATTTGCCCATTATCGTGTGGGGTCACGACGGCTTGCATGTTTTCTCATCTAAGCGAGTGCTTCCTGTGCATGAAGGCCATGAAACGGTTTATCCGGTCTATACTGATAGCAACACACAGTTCACTATAGCTCAAGACGGCCCGAAAAAAGGCAAAGTTGTTGAGATTGTAGATGGCAAAGAGGTGCCGGTTAAAGATTTTTCAATCACCAAAAATGTGTTGGCGATATGGATTTCAGTAATTGTGGTGCTTGTAATGGCGCTGTCAGTTCGCCGTTTCCACAAGCGCAATGGTATGAAAGCCCCTCGCAAAGGAGTTGGCGCAATCGAAGCATTGATTGTGTTTATATACGACGGTGTCATCAAGAGCACACTCGGTGCTAAAGCCAAGAAATTCGCTCCCTATCTGTTGACAGTGTTCTTCTTTATCTTTGTCAGCAACTTGTTAGGGTTGATGGTCGTTTTCCCCGGAGGTGCCAACTTGACCGGTAACATAGCGATAACATTGACTCTCGCGGTGATGACATTTATCGTAACCAACTTATTTGGCACGAAGCATTATTGGAAAGATATTTTTTGGCCCGATGTGCCGTTGTGGCTGAAGTTCCCTCTCCCGATTATGCCCCTGATTGAAATATTCGGTATCTTCACCAAGCCTGCAGCGTTGACAGTGCGTTTGTTTGCCAATATGATGGGCGGTCACATGATTGTGATTGTGTTGACTTTGCTAATCTTTATTTTTGCTCAAATGGGTGCAGGCGTTGCCGCCGGAACGAGCGTAATTTCTGTGCTCTTTTCTCTGTTTATGCTCTTGATTGACGTGCTGGTCAGCTTTATCCAGGCTTACGTGTTCACGATGCTCTCAACCATATTCATTTCGCTCGCTCAAGAAGAAGGTCACAAACATGAAGAGAAAAAGGCTGACGATGCCGAAGCTCATCAAATAGCCCAAGAGGTGGTAGCCGAAGCAGTTAAGGCAGCGAATTAAACGCAGAATTTGATTGAAGCTCCAAGACGCAATTTCAACAATGTAAGGACTAAAACATCGTAAACAAGATAATAAATAAACTATAAATAAACCCAATTAAATTTTTACTTCTATGTTATCATCAATTTTATTGGCAGACGGCCTTGTAGCACTCGGTGCAGCACTCGGCGCAGGCATTGCAGCCATTGGTGCCGGCCTTGGCATCGGTAAAATCGGTTCTTCAGCAATGGAAGCAATCGCACGTCAACCCGAATCAGCCGGCGATATCCGAAGCAACATGATTGTGATTGCCGCCCTCGTTGAAGGTGTAGCTCTGTTCGCCGTTATCGTTTGCGTGCTCGCATTGTTTATTTAATCGCATAAGTCACGGAGCAGGTTGTGGCTCGCAAAGCCAGGCCTGCCCTGTGCCCGGCGATTGAACTCAGTGGACAGCGATTATTAAAAATTGCTATCAGGGAATGGGTTGTCAGTGACAACTCTAATTTCCAATCAAATCTCAACGCTTTCTCTCCTCTTTAAATAAGAACAAATTTCACACCATCAGTTAGATTATGGAACTCTTTAAACTTGATTTCGGGCTTACCTTTTGGATGTTTATAGCCTTTGCAATCCTTTTCCTGATATTATGGAAAAAGGGGTGGCCGGCTATTATCAACCAAATTGATGCACGAGCTGATTTAATTGATAAAGGTGTGGAGTACGCTCAAAATGCCAAAACACAACTTGACAACGCCCGCGCCGAAGCCGAACAGCAAATGGCTGAAGCACGCCGCCAGCAAGCCGATATTTTGCGAGAAGCTGACCGCATGAAATCGCAAATTATCGAGGAAGCGCGTCAAGCTGCACAGAAAGCCGCTCAAAAAGAGATGGACCAGGCCAAAGTTGCAATTGAACAAGCCCGCAAGGAAGCTGAACAAAACCTGCGCGATGAGGTTAGTGCGTTCGCACTCGACATTGCCGGGAAAGTGGTTCGCAATCAAATGGCTGATGACAAGGCACAAGCTCGCCTTGTAGATCAATTACTCGACGAAATGGCCTCTAAAAACTAACGCAATGAACGACGGTCTTATACCCAGACGATATGCCAAGGCACTTTTGAAGTTTGCCGGTGAAAATAATCAGCAGGAGCGTTGCTACGAGTTGATGACCACTCTGTCGCAATCTTTTGCCGATAACGCAGACTTGTCAACAGCTATAGCAAATCCATATTTGGACAATGCTGCCAAAGCCAAATTGCTAATGACAGCATCAGGGGCGAAAGCTGCCGACAAATGCTTCGTCGACTTTCTCAAGTTGCTTGAAAATAATCGCAGGATTGATGCTGTGCGCGAAATTGCTTTAGCTTATCTGTCGCTTTATCGTAAGGCCAACAACATAAAGTTGGTTGAAATCACCACAGCTGCCCCCTTGGGCAAAGATGAAATGGACCGCCTTCGCAAACTGGTCAGTGACCATATCGACGGGGCGAAAGCCGAATTTATCGAGAAGGTTGATCCTGACCTTATAGGCGGTTTTGTGATTACAATTGACTCAGAGCGTCTCGACGCCTCTTTACAAAATGAATTAAAACAATTGCGTTTGAAATTACTTAGAAAATAATCACCCCAATGATAAAACCCAGCGAGATTTCAGAAGTTTTGAAGCAACAACTCGAGAGTGTCAATTCAAAAGTGACATTTGAGGAAGTTGGCAAAGTGCTCAGCGTAGGCGACGGTGTTGCACACGTTTACGGCCTTGATAAAGTTTGCGCCAACGAGCTCGTAGAATTTGAAAACGGTGTGAAGGGTGTGGCCCTCAACCTTGAAGAAAGCAACGTAGGTGTTATTTTGCTTAACGATGTTGAAAAGGTAACCGAGGACATGACAGTTCGCCGCACCGGAAAAATTGCTTCAATCGAGGTTGGCGACGGCTTGTTTGGTCGCGTTATTAACGTAATCGGTGAGCCCATCGATGGCCGAGGCCCCATAGAAGGCCAACGCCTCCCTATGCCCTTGGAGCGCAAGGCTCCCGGTGTTATCTTCCGTCAGCCCGTAAATCAACCCCTCCAAACCGGCATCAAAGCAGTTGATGCAATGGTACCCATCGGTCGCGGTCAGCGCGAGCTTATCATTGGTGACCGTCAGATTGGCAAAACTGCCATTGCAATTGACACCATTATCAATCAACGCAAAAATTTTGAAGAAGGTAAACCGGTATATTGCATCTATGTAGCAATAGGTCAAAAAGCCTCTTCGGTGGCAGCCATTGTTGAACAGCTTCGTCAGCATGGCGCCCTTGACTATACAGTAGTAGTAGCCGCTACTGCTTCTGATTCAGCTGCAATGCGTTATTATGCACCGTTTGCCGGCGTGGCAATCGGTGAGTATATCCGCGATACAGGCCGCGATGCTCTTATCGTTTATGACGACTTGTCAAAGCAAGCTGTGGCATATCGCGAAATTTCATTGATTTTGAAACGTCCCTCAGGTCGTGAAGCATATCCCGGCGATATCTTCTATTTGCACTCCCGCTTGCTCGAACGTGCTGCCAAAATTATCGACAACCAGGAAGTTGCTTCGATGATGAACGACCTTCCCGCTTCGTTGAAGCCTATCGTGAAAGGTGGCGGTTCATTAACAGCTCTCCCTATTATCGAAACACAGGCCGGCGACGTTTCGGCCTATATCCCCACTAACGTAATTTCAATTACCGACGGCCAGATATTCTTGGAAACAGCGCTGTTTAACCGCGGTATCCGTCCGGCTATCAATGTGGGTATCTCAGTGTCGCGTGTAGGCGGTAATGCCCAAATCAAGTCGATGAAGAAGGTTGCTGGCACATTGAAAATTGACCAAGCTCAGTTCCGCGAACTTGAATCATTTACCAAATTCGGTGGCGATATCGACCCTGTTACAGCCCGCGTAATCGACCGCGGTCGCAAAAACGAACGACTCCTGATTCAACCGCAATATCAACCTTGGCCCGTTGAAGAGCAAGTAGCCGTGATTTATTGCGGTGTTAACGGCTTGCTCGGTAATGTGCCCGTTGAAAAGGTTGCCGAATTTGAAAAGTCATTCCTTCAAATGCTTCGCGCGCAAGCCCCCGAAGTGCTTAAGGAAATAGCCGCCGGTAAACTCACTGACGACATCACTTCAAAATTGACCGAAGTAGCTACTTCAGTGGCTGCCGGCTTCAATAACTAACATAAAGGAGTTGCAACTTAGATTAACTTCTTTCACAACTAACTCAATAAGCTAACTATCTGAAAGATTTATGGCTACGCTAAGAGAACTTAAAGGCCGAATTGGCTCGGTTGCTTCATCGGAGAAGATAACCGGTGCCATGAAAATGATTTCCTCAGCTAAGATGCACAAGGCAGAAGGGCAGTTGCGCCAGCTTGTGCCGTTCCGTAGCCAGGTGGAGACCATTATTTCAAATCTGCTCTCAGCCGATGCCAAGTTTTCTTCGCCATTGCTTCAGCAGCCTGAAGTAAAAAAGGCTATGTTGGTGGCATGGGGCTCTGACGATGGTCTGTGTGGAGCTTACAACGTAAATATCTACAAGCAGTTAGTTGACCAAATCGTTAAGACAAAACAACTA
>CAMWUH010000015.1 GCA_947177325.1 uncultured Bacteroidales bacterium | reverse complement strand
ATCTATTATTGCTGCCACGTTGGCATCAACGTTACCCAAGACTACCTGTGGGGCACAAGCCTCAACTCTTAAAAATCCGTTGTTCATAATTTTCGAAATTTTATTTGCTAAGATAGCAAAATGTTTTGTATTGCGCAAAAAATGGCGGCTACCGACCCCTTACGGAGGCTCTCCCCGGAGATTTTTAACATGATTTTTCAAAAAAATAAATGTTTAACCCTCAAAAATTTGGATAGTTAAAGAAAAATTACTTACTTTGCACTCTGTTTTGTGGCCCATCCTGTAAAGTAGCTGAAAATTGATGCGTTCAGCCGCGATATGAGACTGCGATGCGCGCCCCGAAGCTTCCATTCTAAATCAAAGAAACAAGAAAAGATAAATTTAAACAGCCATGTCAAAGATTTGTCAAATTACAGGCAAGCAAGCGATCACAGGCAACAACGTATCGCACTCGAAACGTCGCACCAAACGTCGTTTCAACGTCAACCTCTTCAACAAAAAATTCTACTGGGTTGAGCAAGACGCTTGGATTTTACTCACCATCTCTGCAGCAGGTCTGCGCACTATCAACAAAATGGGCCTCGACGCAGCCATCAAACACGCTGCAAACAAAGGCTATTTAACTGAAATCAAATACTTAGAATTTTAACGAAGATGGCAAAGAAAGCAAAAGGTAATCGCGTGCAAGTAATTCTGGAGTGCACTGAACACAAAGCAAGTGGCATGCCCGGCACTTCTCGCTACATCACAACCAAAAACCGCAAAAACACCACTGAGCGTCTCGAGCTCAAAAAATATAATCCTATCCTGAAAAAGGTAACCGTTCACAAAGAAATTAAATAATCTGAGATATGGCAAAGAAAACCGTCGCCTCACTTCAAAAAGGTGAAGGCCGCACCTATAGCAAGGTCATCAAAATGGTGAAATCACCCAAAACCGGCGCCTACTCATTCAAAGAAGAAATGGTGCCTAACGACGCTGTTAAAGACGCTCTCAAATAATTATTGACGAAGCGACTCTATACGTTTCAGAAACGCTCGTAAGCCTTCAGCTTGCGAGCGTTTTTTCTTTGAACTGCAGCAATGGGTTTAGCAGCTCCGCAGGGTGACTGTAAAAAAAAGGTCAGTGTAAAAAAGCGGTTGTTAAAATATGAAAGAAACCGGTAGATATTCTTTGTTTGCAAAACATCGTCCACACTTTCAGCGTGGACTCACTGCTTATAGGTAGCCTTAGATCTCGGGTTGCACCCGAGTTTTGACATAAACGTCGCTGCTGCGCAGCTCAATGTGAAGACAAATTCTTTACTTGGTTTTATAACATTTCAACCGGGGGGTCGATCGGTTGACCCAAGAATTATATCATTATTCTTACTTATTCGTGGCATGAGTATTGCCCCGGCCAATCGTCATGCATCTGCGTCGTCCGCTTGTATCGGTCACAATGCAACCGCATTGCTTCCTCACTGCGCGGACACATCTGCATAACGCTTGACCGCCTCAGTATTAACAAATATTGCGGGTCCGGGTCTAAAATTGGACCAAAAAATTTTCCGAAAAAATATTGTTATCAGATAGCTTTTTTGTAAATTTGGAAAATATATGCTTAGCTTGTATTACTTTGTAAAATTATCATTCATAAATCAAATATTTCCCATGAAACTACGAAATTTTATTTTGGCAGCATCGCTTTGTCTGGTAGCTATCCCTATGGCTACCGTGTTCACCGCCACCCCCGCCGTGGCACAATCTACTGCCGATCACACTTCGCAAACTCAAGCTTACTATTACAACTACGCTGACAAAAAAATCGAAACCATCAACATCCGCGTCAAGCATCGCCGTGTGGTTTCATATTGGGACGGCAACGTGTGGGTTACATGCAACGAACGTGTGCTGACCAACAAGACAGGCGACGAATCAACCGATATTCCCCAAGATTGGCAAAAACTCTCAAAATCGCTTGAAAGCAAAACCGTCATCAAAGGCATAACACTTTACTTCACTGTTGAGTCAGCCGGTGGCTACGGAAGCAGTTTCTAAACTTAGCCCATCTTAGCCTCTGCCTGAAAAAACTTAACTTTCTCATCAACCTACCCTTGTAATTTCTCCCCTGCATAACAATGGAACATCTTATTGCTGACAGCGGGTTACAGTTCATAACCACTGAAGCTGAATTTAACCCTTCTGAGCCGCTGCGTTTGCCCTCAGGCAAAATGCTACGATATTCTTTCTTTGAAACAGAAGACCCGTTTACCGGCCGCATTCTGTTTGACCTCCTTTACAACCACGTTGACGAAAACGTTTGGATTCCCGTAAAAGAGCTTCGCGACGCCGGTAAAATTTCCGTGCATGGCGGAGGGATTGAAGATGTTGATGAATCAGGTGTTCCCCGCATGGGTGAGGAAGTGTCGTCAATGCTATTCACCACCTACACCGACAACGATGACAGTATTGTCAACATCAACTCGTTTGAAAGCTACCGGGTAGGGCTACCCGATAACCCGGCAGAAAAGGTGCCTGCGCTGGAGTTGCTTCTCGACAAGTGGCTCCCCATGCCGATGTTTGAAACTGACAACGCCGGCCACACCCTTGGCTTGCCATACGGATGGTGTCGCGTGAAGATACGTCGCCTCGGCCCGGGCTCAGCCAAAGGCTCATTCCGCTATCACTTCACCTGGGCTTTCGACACCACCACATCAGCCGATCCTCTATCGGTCTACTCCCCTACTTTTGCCAATCAATCAGGTGTTGACAAAAAAGAGTTTGCACTTTGCAATCGGCCTGACGCCCTTTTTGGATTCCTCTCCGTAGCTCCCGACTGCAATCAAATCTCGCAATATATCGCCACCCTGCTCGGCATCAATCCTGATCAGATAGCTCATCACCGCTACAAATATCTCGCTTATTACATATATCTTATCAGCTTCATCGGCCGAGTGGGAGCTGCCCCCTCAGTTGCCCTTTACAACCCCGACCCTGCTACTGACATTCCGGTGGATATGGTGCTCGACATCGGCAACTCCCGCACATGCGGCGTGCTGTTTGAGGATGGTGATTTCACCAAATCAGTGATGCTTGAGCTTCGCGACCTGTCGCGCCCGTGGATTACCTACAACGAAGCCTTCGACATGCGATTGGTGTTTCGACGCGCTGACTTTGGCAACGACCTCATTCTCCCTGACGACCTGTTTAACTGGAAAAGCATTGTCAGAATCGGGCGTGAGGCCAAAGACCTCGTTTACAAATCAATCGAAGACCCCGGTTTGTCAGAGCGTGCCACCAACTACTCCTCGCCCAAACGCTATTTATGGGACGATAAGCCGAGCCAGGAACGCTGGGAATTTCTTATCACCGAAACTGACCCGTTCAATGTCAGCGTCGACAAAAACATTTTCCTGAAAAACTTCACTGATATGTTTGATGAGCGGGGCCGGTTTATCAGCGCCGACCGCGTGGCCGACGACTCGTTCTCAATCTTCGACATGCCTGATAACAGCGACTGCCACTACAGCCGCTCTTCAATGATGACATTCGTAATGATTGAAGTGCTCAATCAGGCTATAAGCCAGATAAATTCACCTTATTATCTGAGCAAACATGGCGCCCGCGACCTCCGACGTCGTCTGCGACGTGTCATTGTGACCTCGCCTACCGCGATGCCCATGACAGAGCAGATAGCCTTGCGCCGCTCTATGGTCAACGCCATCGAATGTCTGCGCCGCTGCAATCAGCATTTGGCCGAAATCGAAGTTACACCATCACCCGAAGCCCTGGCCGCCCGTAAAGACTTCGACGAATTTGACGACCGCGCCCCCCGAGTGTGGAGCTACGACGAAGCCTCAGCCTGCCAAATGGTTTACCTCTATGGCGAATTGGCCGAGCGCTACGAAAATGATGTTGAAAGCTTCTTCAATGCCAAAGGCCACCGCCGCCCCGAATTTGAAGAGGAGGGCTACGACCGCAACTCACTGACAATAGGCTCGATCGACATTGGTGCCGGCACCACCGACATTATGATTTGCTCATATAAATATGAAGGAGAAGGAACTCCGCGCATTGTGCCCGTGCCCCACTTCTACGACAGCTTCTACATTGCCGGCGACGACATTCTCCATGCCATCGTGCAGCGTGTGGTTATCGACGGCCCCGCCACCGGCATCCCCGATATGGGCTCAATCAAGTCGGCCCTCGAAGCGCGCATGCTCGCCATGACCGACGATGAATTGCGTAACCTCCCATGCAATCAAGCCAAATTTACCGACGTTTACCGCCGCAAAATTGAAGATATCGTTGGCACCCACTCACCTGAGCGCCGCGCCGAACTCATCAAATATCTCTGCTCGATATTGCTCCGCGACTTCTTCGGCCGTGACTCTGCCATGATGTCGTTTAAAGACCGCGTGGCCCGCGTTGATTTCAACACCCAAATCTCCGTGCCAATAGCTCAGATGATGATGGATTTGCTCAGATTGAAACGCCCGTCGCGCGTATACACCTATGATGAGATTTTCCATTCATCAAAGCCCTCGGCCCACCTGCTGCGTCACTTCGCCGAGCATTTCGGCTTTGCGTTTGAAGAACTGTCATGGCGCTTCGAGCCTGACACTATCGCTTCTATTGTGCGGTCTACTATGGAACCTTTGATGAAGCAACTCTCCATATTGCTCCACGCCTACCACTGCGACATTCTCGTGCTCGCCGGACGTCCCACTTCAATCGAAGCAATCCCGGATCTCTTCCTTAAATATTATCCGTTGGCGCCTGACCGTATCATTCGCCTGGGCGACTACCGCGTTGGCAACTGGTATCCGTTTGCCGATGGCAACGGTTATTTCTACGACCAGAAATCAGTTGTTGCCGTTGGCGCCATGATTGGCAACCTGGCCGGCAGCACCGGCTTCAACGGTCTGTCAATCGATTTCAGCCGCATGATAAAAGAGATGCACTCCACGGCCAATTATGTCGGGTTCTTCAACGCCAAAACAGCCCAAGTGCGCGAGTCAATCCTTACCCCCACCCGCTCCAACGCATCGGCCACTATCGCCCTATTTCCCGCTTACTTAGGCACCAAGCAGTTTGATTCGCCCCTCTATCAGGCCCGGCCAATTTACTGCGTTAACCTGACAGGCAAAGCCACTCTGCCGGTGCGCGTGACATTTACCCGCTCTTTCCGCGATGACCGTGAAAAGGTTGAAATCGATGAAGCTACCGATGCACAAGGTAACACCATTCCGAAGTCAGCTATCGAGATTGTAGCACAATCGCTCGTCGACGACGGCAAGCACTGGCTCGACAAAGGCGAATTTGACCTCTCCCTCTAATCTTCAAATTTCCATGCAATCTATGAAATCTATCATACAATCACGCATTAACGC
The DNA here is from genome assembly GCA_947177325.1 of uncultured Bacteroidales bacterium. Classification (GTDB taxonomy): domain Bacteria; phylum Bacteroidota; class Bacteroidia; order Bacteroidales; family Muribaculaceae; genus JAGBWK01. The sequence continues at coordinate 12,497 of CAMWUH010000015.1, read as the reverse complement.
CATCAACGACGCCCTCGCTTGGATTAAAGTCAACAAGCCCGACCAATATGAACAACGCTTTCTCCAGTTGGTCAACGAGCGTTGTCGACTCCGCAAAATTCAAGCAACCGAGCTCCATAATCCCGCTATTGCAGCCTACGGCGAAAGCCAAAAGGGCAAATCCTACGTCATCACCAACCTGCTGAGCGACAACGGTTCACCATTTACCGTAACCGCTCCCGAGCGGGAATTTGACTTTGTAAAGGAAATCAACCCGATAACCAACAATGTGGAGGCCACCGGTGTAGTCACCCGTTTCACCACCTTCTCCAACTCCCCGTCGCGCTACAATCCTGAATATCCGGTGTTGATAAAACTGCTCGGCGTGGTGGAAGTGGCTACCATTCTTTGCGACGGCTACCACAGCGACATCACTGACTACAGCAGCTACTCCGACGCTGAAATCCAGCAAATCGCAGCCGACATCTACGACCGCTATTCATCAATGCCCGAAATAGCCGACACTCCGATATCGGAAGATGATATAATAGAGATGAAGCAATATCTGACACGCTCGTCAGGGGGTAACACCCAGTCATTAACCCGCTCTCCCTATTTCGACCGCCTGGCTTTGGTTGCCCGACGGATTCCCCACAGCGAGTGGGCCGACGTTTTTTCTCCGCTATGGCACCGCAATGCCACCCTCACCCGCCTTTTCTCTCTACTGATTGACGCCCTTGGCCGATTAAACTTTGCTTCAGAGGTTTATCTGCCAATCTCAGCCGTGCTCAACAACAACCTCACGCTCATGAGTGTGCAGCGCATCAACGAGCTCGGAAGCGACGGCAAAAATGAGGCTGCCTATTTTACCGACGTGCTCATCACCCTGCCTAACGGGCAAACCACCACCGCCACTAACTTCGACAAGAGCGAGCTCTCGGCCCTCTGCGCCGAGGCTGTTTTCAAAATCGAAGACCGTTTTCTCAATTCTTCTATATCGCTCGACATGACCATGATCGACGATCCCACCGTGCGTGGTCATCTCAGTGATGAGCCCTTCCGCAAAGACATCCTGCGCAACACTGACCTGCTCGACTTCCCCGGTGCGCGTGCCCGCAACCAGCTTAAAGAGGAAAACCTTGATAAAACCGACACCAAGAGCAATCTATCCAACGATGCCAATGTTTACCTCCGCGGCAAGGTTGCTTACCTCTTTAACCGCTACAGCGATGCCGGTCTTATCAACATGCTCCTCTTCTGTCACGACAATGCGCAACGCAACGACGACACACTTTACCTGACAATCGAAAACTGGATCAAGCAATATGTAGGCGACACACCCGAAGCGCGTCGACGCACTTTGCAACTGACCGGAGGGGTCGCCCCGTTTTTCATCATCGCCACGAAATTCAATATCGACATGACAATGGCTGATGCTGATGCCAACGACACCGGCAACTCTCGCACCGCCATCGATCAGCGCTGGACCGACCGCTTCAACGTAGTCCTCTACAAAGAGGTTATCCACGGCAACGATGCTCAATGGTTTCAAAACTGGACCGGCCAAGGCGAATCGTTTAAAAACACCTATCTGCTTCGCGACTATAAATATTCAGGCAACACCGGTAAAGGCAATAACCTCTACTTAGGCTTCGCCGAAACCGGTAGGGAAACTCAATCAGCCATGCCCGATGTTTATTATCGCCGACTGCGCGAATCTTTTATTGAGTCGCCTCACGTCAAGCTGTTTTTCGAAAACCCGGAAATTTCGTGGGACGTGGCAGCAACTCTCAACAACGACGGCGCCCTGTGGCTATTCCGCAAAATGGCAGTTGCCTCAAGCCATCTGCATCAAACACGCCATCGCCTCAACGAGGACGCCGTCAAGCAGATCAGCTCTTCAATCTACGATATTCTCAAAGGCTACTACCACGACGACGATGCGGCCAAGCAGCTGATTCAGAACATGGACACCGCATGCGCCATTCGTCGCGAACTGATTTTTGCCTCCAACGCCGACAACTATTTCTTCGGACGAATGATTCAATCGTTGCAAACTTCGGAGAAAGAGGTTTATAACAGCCTTTACGACATAGTTAACTCGCCGGAGCTAAACGCTGATTCCAATTCGTTTGACAACTACGAGCTAATTCGCAAAGATATAGGCGGACGCCTTGACCGCTGCAGCGCCGATAACGACAATGCCCAAAAATGGGAATGCCTGATGATGGCCTACGGTCTGCCCGACCGCCAGGCGGCCGAGGATTATCTGGCCCGTCGCAATATCAATCCCGACCTTCTCTTTGCAGGCAACTACAAGCGCCGAATCAACTCCGTCATCATAGCCGAAGCTATCTTCAACAAATGGATTGATGATCTCAAAACCCCGCGCTCTCTTGCTAACCTCACAGCCAACGACCTCTTTGACCCGATTGAAATGTCGTCGCTGATAGCCAACATCGAGTCAACCGCCAAAGCGATCGACCTCGAAGGCCTGATTGAAGCCGACATCGCAGATGCCGTTAATGTGCTTAACCACTCGGCTATTTCAATTGCGCCGTTGGCCGACCGCATTGCCACTATTATCAATAACTTTGTCAGTGACCTCGGTTTCAGCCACCGCACCGCTTCGCAACTCTCCGACGCCGAACGCATCGTTGACGAAAATCCCATGCGGTTCGACCCGTTTACCCACGTTGTTTCGCCTCGCAAGACCAACTTCGACGAGGACGAACTTACAGCGCTGTTCAACCGTCTGTATCAAAACCCCGACGCCGTTACTCCCGCTTTCGAGCAAAACTACTACCGCTGGATTGAATATATGATTATCTCGTTCCTGCTCAAAGGTAAAGTCATTGACTACGATGTGGCTGCCAACCGCCGAATGGGGCAACTTCTCGAAACTATCAAAACTGAAAACCCCCAATAAGAGCAGTTAATTTTCTCTCTAATCAACCTAAAAAGCCAGTCAAATTCACTATATGAAACGAATCGACGTAAACCATACCACACAATCTTCATCGAGCTCTCCACGCCCTTGGGGGCCATGGGGCGCATTGTGGCGCTATCTTCTCTTTCTCGCCCTGCTGACCGTCTATTGCCTGTTGCTCGGTTTGATATCGGGTCGCGGATGCTCAAGCTCCCACCGTGGTGACTTGCCCGAGGGCACCGTTGAAATCGTGAAGCCTGATTACGACACCCTCGATCCCGATTTGATTGAGCTGATTGAAAGTCAGCCCGGCGACCTTCCGTTTGATAACAACATTGTTGACCCGGTGCCCGAACTGCCGGCTCCCGTCGACAATCATTTGATTGACGTGCCCGAAGAAGAAATCATCGTCAACCCCGATAATCCCTACAAGCAGATTGCAGCCTCCAAGCTCAACGTGATTCTCGACTCCGACGCTGACGACTCAACTTTCAATCAGTTTGCCACTGCTTTCAAACGACTCTACCCTTCCGACGATTACTATATCAATTACTACAATCAACTGACCAAAATGCTTCAGTTGACCATTCCTGTCGGTCGGCGGCAATATATCCACGACAACCTCAACTCCCAAATTCCAAACATCTCTTTCAAGATTTTCTATGAAGAAATGTTTGAGTTTCAAGCAAAAGCGGCTGACCACAATGATCCCGCCTTTTCCGACTCAAAGAAAAGCTGGTATTTCGCACCCATTCAGGCCTACGATGCTTGGGAAATCACAAAGGGCTCTCCCGATGTAGTAGTTGCAATCATCGATAACTACATCGACGTTACTCACCCCGAACTCGAAGGCCGCATCAAAGGGGCCTACAGCGTTGAACGTCAATCACGCAATGTCATGCCCCCCTCAGGAGTTTCATACTCATTTGACGATCCCGAAGCAACCGTCTACCACGGCACCCACGTAGCCGCAACGGCCGTTGGCGCTCTCGACAATAAGCAGGGCACTGCCGGCATTGCCCCCGAATGTACACTCATGCCTATCTCCTTGGGCGATCAAATCACCTCCATGAAGTTGCTTGACGGCATCCTTTATGCAATCAATCAAGGCGCTTCCGTTATCAACCTTTCGGTAGGCAACTACTACACCCCCGAGGCCGCCAACGCAAGCGAAGCTGACCAGCTAAACTACTCGCGCAACGAAGGCAAATATATGCAAGATGTCTGGGATTATGTGTTCCGACTCGCCGATGAGCGCAATGTCACTATTGTCTGGGCCGGTGGTAATCAAGCAATGATTACCGGCATGGATGAGTGCAAGCGCAATGACAACACCTTGCGAGTTTCTGCCGTTGACCACAATCTCCAACTCGCCGACTTCAGCAACTACGGCCGCTTTGACAACTACAATATCAACTACTCCGATGTTTCGGCTCCCGGCGTCGATATCTGGAACGCGGGGCCGGCCAACAACTATGGTTATTCCGACGGCACATCTATGGCTGCCCCAATTGTTACCGGAGCTGTCGCCCTGATGAAATCACTCAACCCCAATCTGACCAACAGCGAAATCGTCAAAATCATCAACGACACCTCCAAGAAGCTACCGACCTCGCAACACGCCGGCGGGTTGCTCCAAATCAAAGACGCGCTCAACGCAGTTGGAGGAAATGTGGCCAACTTTGATGAAATCGTCGAGGATAAAAACCGAATTCTCGGCGACTGGGAGACCACTGAGAAACGCGACGTAACACTCAACGACGTTCCGACCGGCTACCAGGCCCACATCTTCCTCCACTTCGCAACTCCAACCTCAGGCACGATTTCCTATCGCGAAGACACCGGCAACGTCTACACCGCTCCTTTCACTGCTACCTACGGCTCTGATCATATCAAGATAAAGCAAACTCGCGACGCAACTTGCCCGGGCCAGGAAGACCGTTACCCGGCTTACGAATTCATTGGCCGCCGCGGTCCCAATGGTTTAATGGAATGCACTCGTCCGGGCGGCGTTGTGTTCTTCCTCATTCGTCGATAATTCACTTTTTTGTTCATATATGAAATCAAATTCAAAAGTTACATTTATTAATATAGTGGCGCTGCTCGGCTTTGCCCTGCTGGCTGTAGCTTCATTTTTGGGTGCACAATTCCTCACAAAAGGCTCGATGGGCATGTCGATAGGCATTGCCTTGGTAGTCGTACTCCTCCCTGCCATCGCCCTTTATGGAGCAGTAAAATGCAAGGAGGTTGACAATAACTTTGACCGTTGGAAAAAGATAGAGATAGCCTTGGTGATTGTGTTTTGGCTTACGGCACTTCCCGGGATTTACTACTCGTTGCAATGCTTCAGTGTCGTTGGCTCCCGCGCCCGACTTTCAGAGTTAGCCCAAGCCGATGTTAAAGCTGTCAATGACCTTTTTAACTCCTACGAACGCTTTGAAACCGAGGCTCTTGACCTGACTCGCGTCAGTTTGGAAAACGCACTTGGCCAGCCCTCTGATGAACTCGTCAACGCCTACATGACCTCAGCCGCTATCACAACCCCCGATAATATCGATACCTGGCTCTTGACCCAGCGTATGCTCCTGTTAGGCTCGCGTGGTGTAGACGGCTTCAACTACATTTCTTATAAAGAAAGTGTTGACTCAGTTGCCACCGATTGGCTTAACCACATATCGTCGTCTGACATCATGTACATTGCCAACCACGCGGCCGACCTTGATGTAATTGCCCCCGACGTTGCAGCCCGACTGACAGAAAATTCAGCGAATGGCAAACTTCCGGTGTTTGAGTTTGACAACGGCACTTATCGCGTCACCGACCACGGTAAAGTCACCAAACTCGATGCTCCTCAGCTCTCGTTAGGCTCGGCTGTGGCCAACTTTGCCGGCATAAACGCTATGGGAGTGATATTTGTCATCGTGGTGTTCGGCATGATTTTCTTAAACTATATTTTTGCTCACCGCTCTAATAAAACCGGTATCGGCCAGACAACCAACGGTGTTATCGAGGGTGGAAATACACTTTAATAATCTCATTTTTCTGCCTTCTGAGGCTTTTCATATAATTATCTATGCCACTTAATCCTGCCCAAATAGAATTTGTAATGCGTCAAAGCGTTCCGTCTATTCTCAAAGAAATCGAGAATGGCCGTATCGCGTTCCCCGACGATTTACTTCAGTATAAAGACACTGCTAAATTCAAGGAAATTCAGCGTCAATTCGCTTCGTTGCCTGACCCCGAAGCCGTCAAACTGTTCGACCGAATCACCGAGCTCGAAGCCACAGGCTCTGACAACCATCAGCTCCAGACTCTGCTCTCTAACTTCATTGACCGATATGGAGCGTCAGAGTCGCTCGCCGAGAAAGTGCAACACGCACGTACGCTTCATCGCTCACTGACAGCCGATATTGAACAGGCTGATTGGGAATCGGTCGACCGCAACTCTATAATGTCACTGCTCCAGCATCGCCACCGCTATCCCGGCTCTGACCATGAATTAGAAATTGAGCAAATGGTGTGGGAGCTGACCGACCGCACCTCTGACACAGCCGTCAGCCGCTACTTGGCCGAGTTCCCCAATGGCCCACATGCCGTAGAGTGTCAGGCGATTGCCGACTCCCGCGACCTTTGGATTGACATTTCCACCAACCCCGACCCCCTGACAGTTTCTGACTATCTGCTATATGAACCGGGCTCACCCTTCCGCGACGATGCCCGCCGACTTTATGCCGACCTCAAAGCGAAAGAGATTGAAAAAATGCGCAATCAGCCATCGGCCTATAAGGTTGAAACACTGAAGCTGTTTGTCAAGCACGGCGTGTTCACTCGCGATGAACTCATCAGTCGCGGTGTTGCAACAGAGAAAACCCTTGAGCAAATCGACAATCCCCCAATCCTGCCCAAACTTGAGCAGCCCGAGGTTTCCGACCCCGAAATTCATTCCGGAGCCACCGACGTGTTTCTTTTCGGCATCCCCTCTTCAGGAAAGACGTGCGTATTGATGGGATTGCTTGGCGCTAAAAATTTTGACTACGACAACTCTGTTAAAGATGCCGGCAAGTATGCCGACGACCTGTCGATCTATCGATTCAACAACGTTGCTGCCTCCCGCACTGTTGGCAACTTTGTGGCACAAATTCCCGGCACCATCACCGGCTACGACGCCAAAAATCAGCGTATAAAATTCCCGGTTAACCTTATTGAAATGTCAGGTGAGGAATTTGCAATGCGCATAGCCAACAATGCCGAACAAGAAGTTTTCTTCGAAAACATGGGTACCGGTGCTACCAAGCTACTGACATCCGATAATAACAAGGTGATTTTCATTATCATAGACCCAACCGCGTCAGGCACAATCCGAATCGCTACCACCCGTAGCGACGGTTCAACGATTGAGCGCGTAGTGCAGCAAGACACCGTTATCAGCAAAATCATCAATATGCTTGCTCATAACAAAAAGGTGCTCAGCAAAACCACAGCCATTCATTTCATCATGACGAAATCCGACACTATCGGCACACCCGAAACTCGCGAAGCAGAGGCGGTCAACAGGTTAAAAGCCCTCTATGGCCGCTCAATAGAGCGCCTACGCGAGATTGGCCGTGATTACAGCCTGAATTCCTCCTCCGGCAACGACCCGTTGGTGTTCACATTCAGCCTGGGCAAATTCTACGTCGGCAACCACTTTGAGTATGACTCCACCGATTCCGACAAAATCATTGAAGCCCTCAAATCAATGGTTTACGGCAAAAAGAATAAAACTTTTTTCGGCACAATTAAAGACAAAGTAAACTGAGATGAGCATATCAATAAAAATAAAGGGTAACAAATTTACAAATGAAGGCTTTGGCATTGACCACGTTGTAGTGGGCAATCCCGCTTTCTTCGTCTATGACCAGCAAATTAATCCGGGCGTTGAGGTGAGCGACATGATTATTATTCGCCACTACGCCGACAAGAGCGTCTACACCTGGATGCGCCGCAACGTCAAGGCTGCTGACTCCACTCGCACCGGCGGCATTCTGGCCGTTGGCGTGTCAGTGCCCAAAGGAGAGCAAGTCAGCGACCTTTTTGAGTTGTTGCGCCAACTCGTCGGCCACTACATTACCTGCTATATGGCGCAGCAAGGTAATCTTCTGTCATTCACTGCAACAAAGGAAAATCCTGCCGAATTCAGCGCTATTGCTGCGCAATTCCCCGTGTCGCGCTATCCCTATCGCCATGTCGTCATGAAAGAGCAGCCTGACTCTCTGGCATTTCTCTTCCTCGATTGGGCCGATATCAAGCATATCCTCGACGACCCGATGCGACCTGAATTTGCCAACTACGGTCAAATCGTGCTCGTGCCTTATCCCGACGTAACCAAATCGACGCTTCAAATCGCTCCGGTGATGCATCGCAACTACAAAATTGTGCTTAACGATAAGGAAACACCTTACACCATCAGCGACCCGAACCGTCCCATCAACATCTCTCTACCCGCCACTCCGAAACTTGAGAGTGCGTCAGCCTCATTTACGCTCAATCAGGTGCGCAACGGCTCGCATGAAGGCGCTTCGGTAGTTATCGACGACTACAATCAAACCGTTTTCATCACTCTCCACCAGCGCCCCATCGAGGTCATAAAACCGCATTTCGAGGGGCCCAAGCCATCTAAACGTTGGGCTTTGTACTCAATTCTTGGCGGTATTGGCTTGCTGGCCCTGTTGTTTGCTCTCTACTTCTTCGTGTTGCGCAATAACACCCCATCCGAGGAGCCTGCACCTCCACAAAACACAGAGCTTATTGAAAATCAACAATTTGAAGATAAAATCAACGATGAGCTTGGAGATAACGCAGCCGTAGATAACTTAGATAACCGAGATAACGCTGATACCGAAGTAATCGATAAAAATAATCCCAAAGAAAACGCTTCAGAGACTGTAAAGTCTGATAAGCCCGTTAAGTCTGATAATCCCGCAAAGTCCGGACCGACAGAAAACACAGACCCTAATGCTCTCGGCGCCTCCGAGCAATTTAACCGCTGGAAAAACCAATTATCAGGGACAAATTTTTCAGAAAATGATTTTGATGCCATCAAAAGGGGTATTGAATCTTCAGGCCTTTCTGCCGCCCAGAAAAAAGAAATCAATGATCTCATCGCTGACCACGAAAGTGTGTTCGCTATCTGTGCAAATGCTGATGGCGCCGATAAAAAGAAAGCAGCTCTACTCAATTTGAAGCTTAAAGGAGCCGGATTGAAAGCCTATATTAATACCCTCGTTAAAGATGAGGATTTTGACATTAAAGCAACCAAAATCGGACAAACACGATCCTACAAATAATTATGATTAAGCTACTAAAACAAGTCGCCATATTTGCCGTTTTTGTGGCCATCATCGGCGGTCTGACCGCTCTGATTACTCGACGCGCCTCTACATTCAACACCGCCACTCTACTTCATGGCTCGATTGACGACATTCGCCAACAAATCACCACTGAATGGAGCGATGCCAATGGATGGGACTCCGACCTTTATGAGTCGCAGCTCTCAATGATTGCTCAATCGCGCGCTGCCGATATTATCTCGGAAGAGGGACGATTGACACTGCTCGACCGCGCTAATCAAGAAGCATGGCAAGCCTGCGTTAAGGCCATGAACGCTCAATGGGATTTGGCCGACTGCAGTGCTTCTATCGTCAATCATAACCACTCGGGCCTCGAAACCGTAATCCTCCGCCGACCGGCACTCGAGCAGGTGCCTGATGTAAAGGAAGCCATGGCCATCTACAACCTCTATCGCAGCATCTTAGCCTTTAATAATGCCAAATTAGGCCTCGACCCCCGATTTGATATATCGACCAATCAACCTCGAAACGACTTCAATGCCTACGCCCGCAGGATTGAGTCGCGTAAAGCATCCTTGACCGGCAACAAACACTACCCTCGCCTGCGCCACATCAACGACGTTGCACGCATCAACACCACTTCCCAACGTCTCAACGATGCCCGAACTCGCTACGTCAACTCCCTTTACTCACAAATCGCCTCGGCCTACACGTCAGCTGTTGAAACTGCCCGCGCCAACGACGACAGCGAACAAATCAACGAGCTTGCCAAAAATCTGCGTATGCTCCGAAGCTCGCTCTTTAACTCAGGCTACACTCAGCTTACCTCACAATTGCAATCACTTCAAAGCTCGCTATTCTGATGCAAAGGTTAATAGTTTCACTCATTATAAGTTGCTCCGCAATCAGCGTGTTGGCCCAAAACCCGGCACAACCGACTGATTCCATTGCTTCGAGTCAAGTTGATTCCCTGCAAACTACTGTTATTGCCGAGTCGGTTGATACACTCATGCCGGCAATCGACTCTTTGAAGATTGCGTCACCCTATATCGTTATTGGATTGGAAGCAAAAGCCAATCAACTACTTAGTGCCCCGCTTTCTACCCTCGACCACACGGCCATTAACCAATTGCTCGACGATGCAAAGCTGTTTAGCTCGCTCGATGAGTCAATTCCTGCTATCGCCGAAAAAGCTGATGCCGTTGCCCAAGCTGCCCGCGAAGTTAATGACGTTCTGGTCTATACTCGGGGCGATACATATAGCCAACCCCTGACGACTCAATATATTGAATCGTTGACGGAATTGTCAGGTTCTCAATTCCTATCCCCATCGCAGGTTGAGACTGTCAAAGAGGCTATAAGTCAAGCCAAACAATTTGAAGGCTCTGTTTTGACTCTTTCGCTGATTTGCAAAACAGTTATCCTTGACAACGAAGATGTAAAGGGGTATCTCGAACTTGAAGAAGGTAACAACGCACCGATTTTGCGCGAAACCATTTCCACCATTCTCAAATCTGATGCCCAAAGACAACGAGTAGACCGCATCAATAAATTCCCATTAACAGCAAAAATGCTTCAGCAGTTTATTGAAGCTGTAGCCACTAACAACTCCGCTGACTACAACGATATTCTCAACCAAATTGCCGTAATGATGCAGTCGGCTGAATAAATTCACTCATCAATCATCTCCACTCCATTTATATATCCTCATGCAAATACAAACTCCACAATCTCAGCTCACACCGCTGCTTCATGTCAACTACGACCAGATATACAACCAGCTTGTAGCCCGGTTGACTCCGCGCGAAATGATTTTTGCAAAATGGCGCGCCGGCTTCGGTGGCATCATTCAGTGGGATTTGCCACAGGACCTCACCTGGCAACAACTCTCAAAAGCTGACTCCTACGACTATCAAGCCTGCATGGCTCTGCTCGAAAACGTAAGCTCTGAAGCCAAGCGCACTCTCGGTTCCAACAAAGCTATGATTGACGCGGTCTATTCAGTGCCATCGCTTGACTATGTTTACTACTCCCGCACCCCCCAGGGTGAATACCGCATTATGCTCGCCGGATGGGGCTACCGCTTCCCGACCTCTCCCGCGCTCAACCCGCTCAGCTATTCAACGCGCAAACTGCAGCCGGTCGACATCTATTTCCGCGCCGACGGCGAGCCCGTCGCATCCTTGCCGGTTGAGCTTGTTCGCAACACTTCACACGTTGGGTTATCGGCCGACGCCTCCGGAAAGCTTAACCTTGGCAGCCAGGAAGTAGGGGCGACCTTTGAATTCTTCATCCCCTCCTACGGCCGCAACTTCTCTATCACTATAGAGCAAGGTCGCCAACAATATCTGGTTGACCTCACTGTTGAAAAAACCATTCCTGAAGGAATCCCGGCAGTTGACATTCCGGCCGAGCCTGAACCAATTAATTTGACAATAGATAATATCCGTGTCAAGTTCGTCAACCAATACGGCACTCCTGTTGAAAACGCAACTGCACGCTTTATCCAAAACGGAACCGAAGTGGCATCAACCGGACTGCTCAACGATGGTGTTGCCATGATTGAATCTACCTCGCTTCAACCCGGCACCGTGGAAGTGCGGTTGTCATCACCTACTGCGCAATATCCTGTTTTCAACATGGTAAACGACCCGTCGGAGCTCGACTATGAAGTCTATTTCCACGAAGTTGAAAAATCAAGAAAATGGCCCATATTCGTAGCGATCGCCATTGCTGCAGTTGCCACAATAGCAGCCGCCGCAATAATCTATAATTTCTAATTCTCCTAACCTCACATAATTACTTATGCCGTCAACGTTAATCCTATTTCTGATATTTATCCCGGCCATAATCGTATTTATCGTTTACGCACTCAGCGCATCGCGCGTTCATGCCGGGCGTCATCCTCTCTCTTTAGGCTTGCTGATACCTCTTGCGATAGTCGGCCCCATGGGTGCTCTCTGCGGCAGCTTGCTATGGGGTGGCCGCCGAAGTATCATCCCCGTCATCATCAGCGCCATAATGCTCGCCGCCGTTCCACTGCTTATCTATCTGCTGTAGAGCTTAAAGGCGACTCGTGGCTGCGAGAACCTACACTCGGAATTTCTGCATCACCTCTCGACCCGACGAAACGACATCGTCGGGTTTGGTTTTTCTTAAGCATGCGGGGATGAACGGGCGTCACAGTTTCAGCTTTTATGACCGGCCCCCCGAGTGAACCTCTTCCAATTGCAACTTCCCCAGTATCGCCGTTGTAAACG
>CAMWUH010000014.1 GCA_947177325.1 uncultured Bacteroidales bacterium | reverse complement strand
GTAGGCAACGATCGAAGACAGTGTTTGCTAATAATTTGATTTACTTTTCTACCCTTTCAAAATGTTGGCATCATAATATAAAATCAAATTATTTTTAATGATTTAGTTTTTGTTTTTTATTATTTTTTGTAATTTTGCAAAAAATAAATCATTACCATTATGTATTCTAAATTCTTTAAGTTATTCTTCATTCTTAGTGTTCTTGTACTCAATAGTTGCTCATCCGGTTCCTAACATTTCTTAAATGAGCCGGAGAATAAGCCCGATTTTGATCCAGCTACTGTGACAACAGAAAACAACAAGTGTCTCTCACGGATTTTCTCTACAATTTCAGGTGCGAGCAAAACACGCTGCGAACGAGTTACTTTCGACGATGTTGTTAATCTATTATTAACTTTATCTCCCAGCGAAATAGATAGCCTTGAAGTTATATATTGCTCATCTGAAATGGAATTTATGAAAGATTCTTGTGATTATTTGATTAATGAATTATTATTGCAAATGAGTTCTCCTGAAGAAGTCTGTAATTTAACTGCATTTACTTCTGATTACTTAGAAAATCCTCAAAATCGTGAATCCTTAAAATCTACGATTCCGTCAGAGCCATCTATTATTCGCAATTGTATGCTTGCAACGGTCATAACAGTTGACAATTCAGATATAACGACAAAAGATCTATCAGGAAATGCATACTGTGCTTATCAACTTCATTTAGCGCTGTCTCGATTTTTAATCGAAGATGCTATACAAGCTGAAGTATTGGAAGATGCGGTGTTATTACCGGAAGCAGATTTAGCATGGGGTATAATGTCACTTGGATTAGATGTTTTTAGTGCAATAAAGATTGCAATTGATTATCACGAATGTAGATTAACTCATATTCTATAAAAGCTTGACATGGATATAATTCTATTCATAATAGCGGCTGTTTCAGGGTTAGGACTACTCATAATTCATGGGTTTAATCTCAACCCTGAACTTAAGCGGACGGCTATATTTATTATTTGTATTGCTTATGGTTTGAGTTTAACCATCTTACTCTATCGTTGGGTTTCGGATAAAGGTGTTTCAATTAAAGAATGTGGGTTAATATCAATGACTACCTGTATAATTTTATTATCGATAGGGCAGAATAGTATCCGTCGCAAAAATAAAGATCATTAAGCGGGCGCAGTTAGGCCCGATTCCCCGCTTCTTTTGCCGGCAGCGATTAGCCGGGGTAGGAGTCGGCGCGGAGTCGGTAGAGGGTTTCTTTGGCTATGCCGAGAAATGAGGCTAATTGGGTGCCGGTAGCAACGTCGAGCAGGCGTGGATAGCGACTTATCGCCCAGTCAAACCGCTCACGGGCCGAGGCCTTCTGGAATTGGAGCAATCGCTCTTCAAGATAGAGGGCTACATTGTGGAGGGCAGCGTTGAGAAACACTGTCGCTGCCGTAAATTCAACCTTGCCGGAGCGTTCGAGTTCATCGCCGATAGCCTCCATTTTCATGGTGAGAACAGTGGTAGGCTCAAGAAACTCAATTGATAGCGTTGAGTCGGCTTCGGAAAGCAGTCGGCGCGAGAGCATGACAAACTCATTCTCAAAAGCAAATGAAAAGGTGTTTTCCTTCTCTTTTCTCATATAGCAAACGCGGGCAGCACCTTTCAGAATGTAGAATGCCGAGCGTGAGAGCTGCGACTGGCCGGTGATACGGTCGCCACGCTTGAAGTTAACCTCGATCATAAGTTCGGAGATGCGTTGTTGCAACTCCGGGTCGTTGCGGGTAAATCTCTTTATGAGTTCGAGAGGGTGCTCGCGTCTTAATGGCATAGTTCAGAGGAAGTTGTAAAGAGGGTGTCGGCTGTGATTTTTATATTGTAGGGATAGGCGTTGGCACGGCGCGGCGGATTGGATTTATGGTAGTAGAATGATTGCTGAGTATCCCACGAGGGCATCGTCAGTTGGCGCGTTTCGCCTGCCGGAATTTGAGCTGCTACGCGGCGCGACTGTTTATGGAGTTGGCGACCGGCGAGGTCAAAATATTCGGTGGTGATAATGATGGTATGGATGTAGGCCTCAGTGGCGTTAGTGGCGAAAAATGTTTCGCGCGATGAGCGGAGGGGCTTGTCGTAGCCACTGAAATTGATTTGTCCCGGATTAACAGGGGTTATTGTGTCAAAGGCAATTGACCCGGAAGCTGCCGGAACGGAGGCAGTGGCGCCGGGGCGTTTGGTTTTGACGCGCGGCGAGGCTGCATTGATGATTGACCCGATGAAAATCAATGATAGCAGAGCGAGTAAAAATGATGAGCAACGGCGAGTCATGGGCATTAGAGGAGTCGGGGTTTATGTCGGTGTTGTTGGGCGGGATGATATAGAAGCAAGGCTCCGTTGAGGTCAGCGGGACGATTGTCGTTAGAGGTGATAAGTCCGCGAAACATGTAGGGAATTAACCGCCAGGGATTTATCTTTATGCCGTTTTTAACTTCAAGGAAGTTGAGATGGGTGGAGGAGGCAACGGTTACGATAATTTTCTTGGGAGCTGACGGGATGCCGTCGGCACTGATGGTGCGGTAGAGCAGAGCTTCATATATGCCCTTTTTGCCGGTTGGCAGAGCTGCGCCGATGATAGTGCCGGGCATAAGATTGCGCCACGGGGAGTCGAGAGCGATGATGACCATGCGGTCAGAGTAGCTGTCGGGCACAATGGCAAAAGTACCCTCCCGGGTGAATTGCCAGATGCCGCAAAGCTGCGACTGTGGCATGGAGTCGAGCACGGCTTTAGCATCGTTGACCGAAACAATAGCCTGATTGCGTAGCGGCTGATTGGCGAGAAAGTCGGCGAGCGACTCAGCTCGGGCGGTAAGCCCGGTCAACATAATAGCGCAGGCAATCATGGCGGCTCGCAGCAACCGATTGCAGGCGAGGTTGTAATTAAGAGTGATTGCCATTGCCGTGGTTACAACAGTGATGATTACACGCCGAAACTATAGGAGAAGCCGAAGCTGAGAATTTCCTTTAGCTGCCATTTTTTCCATTTGGAGTCGTCGACGGCCGAACCTTGCGAGTCGTAGCGCAGATGCACGTAAAGCTGAGTCGACAGGAAGCGGTTGATGTTGAAAGCCAGGGTGTTTTCCCAGTCGCCCTGGATATAGGAATAATCGGTGAAGGCGGTCAACCGCGAAGTGAAAATTATGTTGTAGGCTATGTTCCAAACGAGTTTGCAGTCGATGTTGCTACCGAATTGATGCACGGAGCGATGGCCGGCTTCGATGCCAAACGATGTGGGGTCGACCCGCTGGTTGGTGCAGGTCTTGAGGTTGTATGAAAGAGGTGCGATAGAGGCGTCGAACGATGCGCGCGAGGTTTTAGTGGCGTAGGTCATACCCAGACCGAGAGTGAGTTCGGCAGGGGAGAGGAAGGCGGCTGTCATGGTGTGGGTGTTGGTCTTGTAGTTGTTGAAGAGCTGAGTCTTGAACTGCAAGGTCATTGAGTAATACCATTTCTTGCTTGCTTTCACACCGAATTTCGAGTTAATCTGCAAGAGGTCTTCCGAGATGGAGTAGTTGCGCAGCGAATCGTCGGGAGCCGAGTTCATCGCCAGTTTATAGGCAATCGTGTTCTCGAAAAGCAACTTGGGGTGATAGGCCGGGTTGAGGTTGATTTTGTATACGCCGTTGATTATGAGGTTAAGGTTGTTGTTGCCGCCCTGATACCAGTTGGGGGAGTTGTAGGCCTGAGAGAATTGCACAAGGCCGCTGAAGCTGTTGAGCCAATTTTTGCGCTTCACTTCTACGGGGTCAACCTCTGATTGGGCATCGGCCGCGGTTAAATCCACCTCTTTGACGGTGATAGAGGCTGTGGAGGGGTCAACGAAGGCAATATATTGTTTCGGAGCCTCGGGGAGAGTAAGAATGTTGTATTTGACATCGGCGGGGTTGGCGATTTGATAGGCCTGGATAAAGCGGTTGCGGCGGTTGAGGGAGTTCACGGCATTGTCGATCCATGAATCAGTGACAGCAGGGTCGGCAAGCGAGGGTGCCTCGGCTCGGCGCAGGTCGTAGCGGTCAAACACGGTTGGCAGAAAAATGAAATCGCCCAAAGTGGCTTGACTGACATCAATTGAGGTATCGATGGCGAGAGTATCGGCCGGCAACGGGTCAGTCTCATTGGCATTGCGGCCGGCGGCCATGCGTTCATGGGCTACCCATTGGCCGTTTTCAAAACGATAGTGAACTGACTGGGCCGCTGCGTTGAAGCTGACAGTTGACAGAATTATGGCGATAGCTGAGAGGAATAAGCAATTCAGTTTCATTTGCGTAGAAATGTGGAATGTGGTTATTGATTGAAAGCTAAAGGCATAGCCGGCGAAGCGTCGGGATTGATTTTTGAGCCATTGAAGAGTATTTGACCGTTGACCAGGGTGAGCGCAACCCTATGTGAGCAAGTCAGGCCTGCGTATGGAGTCCAGTCAGGCCCTTGAGGATAATCGGCCGGCAGATGGGAGAGGGCATCGGCGTGGGTAATGGTGTAGGGGTCGCAGGGGGCCACGACCGCGAGGTCGGCAAAATAGCCGGGCTCAATGGCTCCGCGGCGCTTGATGCCGTAGAGAGCGGCCGGATTGTTGCAGCATTTCTCCACTATTTGCTCTATCGAGATTGGGGTGGCCGGGTCGGCGGCAAGGTCGAAGAGCATGGGGAGCATAAATTTTATGCCGGGCATCCCCGAGGCCGCTGTAAAGAGTGAGCCGGCCTTGTCGTCGCGAGTGTGAGGCGCGTGGTCGGTGGCGATGGTGTCGATAACGCCGTCGGCCACGGCTTGGATGAGTGCTTGACGGTCGGCCTCCGACTTGATGGCGGGATTGCATTTTTTGAAGTGGCCGTCGGGGCAGGCAAGCATATCGGAGCTGAAGAGCAGATAGTGGGGGCAGGTTTCGGCTGTTATACGCTTTGACGCTACCTGACCTGATGTAAACAGAGGGAGCTCGGCAGCAGTGGAGATATGGAGCACATGGAGCCGGGCGTCAAATTTTTTGGCTAACTCAACTGCGCGGGCGGTAGCGGTTAGACACGCTTCGGCCGAGCGCAATTGGTGGTGGAGTGTAACGGGAGCCTCGTCGCCATATTGCTCTTTAAGCCGGGCGCGGTTGGCGGCAATGGTGGCCTCATCTTCGGCATGCACGGCAATAACCCCTTTGAAATCGCGGAACAGGCGGCTGATGGTAGAGTCGTCGTCGACGAGCATATTGCCCGTTGATGAACCCATGAAGAGCTTTACACCGGGCACTTTAGAACGGTCGACGGCGAGCAGTTGGTCGATATTGGAGTTGGTGGCTCCGATGAAGAATCCGAAGTTGGCGAGCGATGATTTGGAAGCGCGGCCAATCTTGTCCTCCACCGCTTCTATGGTAATGGTAGGGGGAGCCGTGTTGGGCATTTCAAGATAAGACGTGACTCCGCCGGATACTGCGGCGGCACTTTCGGAGGCTATCGAGCCTTTACGGGTCAACCCCGGCTCGCGAAAGTGTACGTGAGTGTCGATAGCGCCCGGGAGCAGATAGGCGCCGTTGAGATCGATGGCGAGGTCGACCTCGCCGTCGTCGGCAGGCGCAGTCGGGTCAGCCTCAACCGAGGCAATCAGTTGGTCGACAACAGTAACCCGGCCCAATCGGCGGCATCCGCGGTCAACTATTATTGCATTATAAAGTATAATCTTCATGAAATCCGAATGAAAATTATGGCTGATAACGAGGGAATTTCTTAAACCAGCTTGCCACTTTAAGCTGAATGACGCCAAACACGGCTTCGGAGAATATGCCCGACGACATTTTGCTCGTTCCGAGCACGCGGTTGATAAATATAATGGGCACTTCCACAATTTTAAAACCACATTTGGCAGCGGTAAATTTCATTTCAATCTGGAAGGCATAGCCTTTAAACTTAACCGCATCGAGGTTGATGGTTTCGAGCACACGGCGGCGATAGCAAACGAAGCCGGCAGTGGTGTCGCGCACTTTCAGGCGGGTAATCATTCTGACGTAGGCCGAGGCGAAATACGACATCAACACGCGCCCCATAGGCCAGTTGACCACGTTGACCCCGGTGATATAGCGCGAGCCAACGGCCACGTCGGCGCCATCATCGGCGCAGGCGGCGCGCAATGCGGGCAGATCGGCCGGATTGTGAGAAAAGTCGGCATCCATTTCCAGAATGTATTCGTAGCCCATCTCCAGGGCGCGCTTAAAGCCGGCGATATAGGCAGTGCCCAAGCCCAATTTGCCTGAGCGCTCAATGAGCGAGATGCGGCCGGGGTAGCGCTCCATCGACTCCTTGACCAGGGTGGCCGTGCCGTCGGGGGAGCCGTCGTCAACTATAAGCACGTCAAAAGCGGGCGATTGGTTGATAACCGCGTCGATGATAGCTTGAATATTTTCGCGCTCGTTATAGGTGGGGATGATAACAAGCGAGTCGGCCCGGGAGGGTGTGCCGGTGGCAGCTGACGGCTTGGATGGGGTTGAATTCATTGTAAGGATTGAAACGCTCGGTGAAGTGGTGGGGAAAAAGAGCGGCGGGCTCTAAGAATTACAAAGATAACAAAAAATGCCACAACCTACAAATTTCAAATCTTTCATGCAAAAAAATAGTGCATCTCCCGCAATAGAGGGTGAGATGCACATTTTGACGAGTTGATTCTTCACCAACCTGAATCTTAGACTCATGACCCCGGCTTAAGACATCAACGGGGCGATGGCGTTGGGTGTAGCTATTCTACGTTGGCTGCTTTTCTGCGAGCTTTTGATTTTGAGGTCGGAGCGTCAAGCTCTTTCTCTTCGCGCAGGTCGATTTCCTGACGGTTGCTGTCGAGAATGCGATATTGCAGATAGGCAAGCGATTGGTCGGGCATTACTTTGAATTTTCCCCCTAACTCGCGTTTCCATTTTCCCGCCATCGAGAAGAGGCCTTTTTTGAGATAAGCATCGACGAATGGGTGAACGTAGAGGATGAAATTACGCTGTTTGAGGGTTTTGACTACATACTCGAGTTTGTCGCGGAGGGTGTCGGTGAAAAGCAACGACGGCATCACTTCTCCCTTGCCGAAACATGACGGACAGGTTTCGGTTGTAGGGATGTCGAGGGCGGGGCGCACTCGCTGACGGGTGATTTGCATCAGGCCGAATTTACTCAGCGGCAGAATGTTGTGGCGGGCCCGGTCGTTGGCCATAAGTTGCTTCATGTGGTCGTAGAGCTGCTGACGGTGCTCGCTCTTGTTCATGTCGATAAAGTCGACCACGATAATGCCGCCCATGTCGCGCAGTCGCAGCTGGCGGGCGATTTCATCCGCTGCACGGAGATTCACCTCCAGTGCGTTGCTCTCTTGGTCGTTTGATGCTTTGGTGCGGTTGCCGGAATTGACGTCGATAACGTGGAGCGCTTCGGTGTGCTCAATGATGATGTATGCACCGGAGCGGAATGAAACTGTTTTGCCAAACGACGACTTGATTTGTTTTGTGATTGAGAAGTGGTCGAAGATTGGCTCGTCAGAGTTATAGACCTTTACGATATCTTTGCGGTCGGGTGCGATCTGACTGACGTATTTGGTGATTTGTTCGGCAACGTCGGCATCGTTGACGTAAACGGCTTCGAAATCGGGATTGAAAATATCGCGGAGCACGCCCACGATGCGCCCCTCTTCTTCAAAAATGAGCGAGGGCACTTCGGCTTTCTGGGCTTTGGCGATAGTGGTCTCCCAATTGTGGACGAGCTGCTTCATCTCTTGGTTGAGCTCGGCCACGCGCTTCCCTTCGGCTGAAGTGCGAATGATGACGCCAAAGTTTTTGGGCTTGATGCTTTCGATGAGTTGCTTGAGTCGGGTTTTCTCTTCGTGTGATTTTATTTTAGTGGAGATTGACACCTTGTCGCTGAAAGGGATGAGCACCATGTAGCGGCCTGTAAAGGTGATTTCGGTGGTGAGTCGCGGACCTTTTGACGAGATAGGTTCTTTGACGATTTGCACGAGGAGTTCACGACCCGCAGCAATCTGGTCGGTTATCGAACCGTTTTTGTCGATATCGGGCTCGATTTTGAATTTTCCGATTTGAGGGAGTTTCTTCTTGTCGTCGAGCAGCTTGGTGACAAAGTTGGAGTAGGTAGTGAAATGGGGTCCAAGATCAAGGTAATGAAGAAAAGCGTCTTTTTCGTAACCGACGTTAACGAATGCGGCATTCAGGCCGGGCATGAGTTTTTTGACTTTAGCCAGGTAGATGTCGCCAACGGCGTAGGCCAATGAACGCGACTCTTTCTGGAGCGAAACGAGTCGGCCTTCCTCGGTCAGTGCAATCGAGATGTCGTCGGGCTGAACGTCAACTATGAGTTCGCTTTTCATTTCCTTGGGTTAGATGTTAATAGATAGGGTTAATTGGTTGAATTGGGGTCAACGCGCAAAAGACAAACTTCACTGCGGGCCCAAAAGGTAGAAATTCAATGATTTGACGGCATAAGTGAAAAATCAAAAGGCTCGCTTCTGGTTTTGCCGGTCGGTTGAATGGCCACACATTGATGTTTGTCTTTTAAAGAGCTTCATTTCCCGAGGCATTGCGGTTGGTGCAATTGCCTGAGGATTCCGCTCTGTTTATTGCGTTGATGATTGCCTGATGTCGGCAGCCCTGGAACCAAGCAGTGGCTTTCATGGCGCCTCGTCGTGAGGGCAATCATAGTCACGTCAATGAAGCGTGATTATTTCTTCTTGTGACGATTTTTTCTCAGACGTTTTTTACGCTTGTGAGTAGCCATTTTGTGGCCTTTTCTTTTCTTTCCGCTGGGCATAATTGCTATCGGTTTAGAGGGTTAATACATGAGGTTTACGGCCGGGAAGTCTCCTGTGTGGAGGCAATGCCGGAGCCGACTATCTTTTATTTTACTTCTTCCATGAACACTTTAGCGGGTTTGAACGCGGGGATTTTGTGCTCAGGAATGATGATTGTAGTGTTTTTAGAGATATTGCGGGCAGTTTTTTCTGAACGCACTTTGATGATGAAGCTGCCGAAACCGCGCAAATAAACGTTTTCGCCATTTGCGAGAGAATCTTTAACTACATCCATGAATTTTTCGATAGTCTCCAAGACTACGGGTTTCTCGATGCCGGTTGATTTGGCAATTTCTGAAACGATGTCGGCTTTAGTCATTGTTGTTATTTTGATTTAATGATGAGTTATAATAAACCGTTACGAGTCAAGTGGTTAATTGTGTTGCCACGAGTCTCCGGAATTTTTGCAGTTGCAAATATCGTAATTTTTATTGAATTAGCCACAATTTTCGCTGACTTTTTTTAATAAAAACCGATAGATGATGATTTTAGGGGATGAATTGGTGGTAAAAATAATAATAAATGAAAAAGCAACCGATGCGGTCGGTTGCTTTTTGAATTGTGGGCGTTGACGGATTCGAACCGCCGACCCTCTGCTTGTAAGGCAGATGCTCTGAACCAGCTGAGCTAAACGCCCTTTCCTTTGAAAGGCTCTGCAAAGGTAGACACTTTTTTTCTTTCCACCAAATTTTTTGCATAATTTTTTCAAAAAAAGTTCCGGGCATGGTGGAAATATTACGCCTCCCCGACGAGTCGATTGGCAATCGGGGAGGCGTGTTGATTTTGTCCCGGGTCTTATTCTGAAGAGCCGTGAGGGGCAGGTTAGAGCGGCTGGGCGATTACCTGGTCAACGATGGCATGGTTGGTGTTGAGGTTCATGTTTTCGTCGTGGCGCTCAAATGAGAGGTTGATTTTGTTGAGACCTTTGTTGAGATTGACAATGACGGTGTTGGTCAAGCCCCAATCGTCCCAGTTGGCCACGCCACGCTGAGGCATTACGACAGTGCCGGCCGGGTAGCCGTTGACAACGAGTGTGCGAATGGCGCATTTATTTTCGGTGTTGACCGGGCCGTTGCCGTTGGCATAACGGAAGGTGATGGCGTAGCGGCCGGCGGCGGGCACGCGGAGGGTGAACGCAGCGGGGGGAGTGATATGGTCAAGTTCGGCAAATCCTTCGCCATGGTAGCCTGTGATTGGGGCGACGGGTTGGTACGACACTTCGCGCGACGTAAGCGTAGTAGCTTCCTTGGCGGGATTGGCCACGTAGCGAGGGCGGTTGCTCACCGGTTGGGAAGCAAACGATTCTGTGCCGTCGTCGGCTACTCCTATCACTTGATATTCCCCTTCAACGGTTGCCGGCCATGAAGTCTGGCGGGTGGTGCCAATCCGGTTGCCGTCGCGAAGCACTATATAATGGTTAATGTATTCAATGGGGTTCCATTGCAGCAGGTTGAGCTGTGAGGCCGACGTGATGGTGGGATCGTTGACAATGGTGGCGATAGGCGTCAGGGGCGCTTTGAGGTTGGCTCTGTGGTTGACAGGTGCTGAGAAATCGTTGTCGGCCATGCGGATGACCACGTCAAATTTGCCTTGAGCATCGGTGGGGATAAAGGGTTTGGCCGGGTTGCCGTTTATGGTGCAGGAGGCGATGCGGTTTCCGTAGCCTTCAACGGTGAGGTCGATCGTTGCGTTGCGATATTTGAAGTCGGTTACTTTGCGGGTGTCGGCTAAAGCTTTTGGCACCACGGGGTTGAAGTGCAGACCGTCGGTTTCGTAGGTAACACCCATGAGCACGCGGTGGGTCATAGCCAGATTGCCGGCCAGCGACCAGAGCATATTGGAAGAGTTGAGCTCCGTGGCGATGTCGCCATTGCTGAGGTTGAAGTTTTCTTTGTTGGTGGCGAAGAGGGCGGCGGGGCGGAATATTGAGCCGATGCCTTCGAGCACACCCTGCTCGTTGCCCGTTTTGGCGTTAGCCAATGTGTAGTAAGCTGCCACGAAAGGCCACAAGGCATTGTTGTGGTAAGCCGGCATATCGGGGATTTGGGGGTAGAATATGGCGGGGCCGTAAGGGGTTACGGGAATGTTGGAGGTGATTGACGAAGCTTTGTCGGTCGGGAGCTGGTCGTAAAGAATTGCGAATGATTGTCCGAGAGTCTCGCTTCGGGGGTTGTTGATGGGGAAGGTGTAGCCGTAGGTGTACATATCCATCAGCCCCTTATCCTCGTTCCAGAATTTTTTAATCAGCGAGTCGTTGAGCTCGGTCGAGAGCTTGGAGTAGCGGGCAGCGTCGTCGGCGAGCCCTTTTTCGGAGGCGAGTTTGGCGAGTATGTCGAGAGCTGCCACGTGTATGGCGCCGGTGTTTTGGGCTTGCGAAGCGTAGATGTCGGCGGTTTGCATCCATCGCGGATAGCTTTGCTCGCGCCAGTCGATGAATGAGGTTTCTCCATTGACGCCGCCGTCAACGTGGGTCACTTTCAAATCATCTTCAATTGAATTTTTGATGATAGGATAGATATAGTCGCGCCATTCCGGGTCGCCGGTAACTTTGTACAGTTCGTAGGCGGCCACCGCCCAGATCATGCGGTCGGAGCTGACAGGCCATGCGCCGCCGCTGCCGGTGTCCTGAATGATGCGGCCGTTGGGATTAACCTTCTTCATCAGTGAAATTTTCGACGCTTCGGGCTGAAGATAGGCCATGGAGAGAATGATGGAGTAGGAAACGTCGCGAGTCCACACTCCGGCCCATTCTTTGCCGGTGCGGAGAGTGGTGTCGGGCTCCACGGCATTGACCATCTCATCAAGCCCCATATTGTAGATGGCGTTGTGGAGGCGATTGGAAGAGTGGAGCTGAGGATAGCCCGATATGTCGTTTTTGGGTGTCCAGCGCTGCTCAACGGGCATAAAATAATGAGGTTGAGCCGAGTATGTTGAGATTATTTCAAGGTCAGATGGTGCGTAAGCCTTAAATGAGCCTTGCACTATTGAGTCGGCAGTCCATCGATAGGCATCGGTTTTCACGATGTCGGTGGCGGCTGCGGTTGAGCCGGCAAGGGCCAAAGCGCCAATGGCAAGCAAAGTTTGTTTCATGGGGTGAGATCTCTAAATAGTATTATAAGGTTATAAAACTGCAATCAGCGTTAGAAAAATTGCTACCGCAAATTTAATAAAAAACCGAATTACCTGCAAATACTGAAAAATCACCAATGCAAAATTGGATAAGAGATAAATATTGCGTAATTTTGGAGAAACATACAGAATCAAATTACGCAGCGCTATGAAACGAAAAAAAATCCAAGCCATCACAATGGTGCGCAACGACCGCTTTCTCGAAAAATGGGTGGAATACTACGGCTCTCGATTGGGGCGTGAAAATCTCTACGTCTACTTCGACGGAACCGATCAGGAAATCCCCGGTTTTTGCCGGGGCGTCAACACTGAGCTCGTTGAAAAAATGAAGGGCGACGTGGTCTCGACCGAGCGGCAGCGCTCTCGTTTCATTTCGGCCAAAGCTGCCGACCTCTTTGCCAACGGGGCCGATATGGTCATCGCCACCGATGCCGATGAATTTTTGGTGGTTGACCCTGCGCTTGGGGTTGAACTCGCCGATTTCCTTTCGGCGCTCCCTCCCCACGATTGCCACTCCGGCTTTGGCGTCGATGTGTTGCAACATCTCCCCACCGAGGGTAAAATTGACTTCTCGAAGCCATTCTTGCAGCAGCGATTCCGCGGCTGGCTCTATTCGCGCTACACCAAACCGTCGATTATCACCCGGCCTCTTACATGGGGTGGCGGCTGCCACCGCGTCAAGGGGCGGAATTTCCATATCGCCAAGGGGCTGTTCCTCTTTCACTTCGGCGGAGTTGATTTGGAACATCTGCGCGCAATTTCGGCCGAGCCTTCACGTGTGGAAAATGGCTGGACCCGCCATCAACTCAAGCGTCAGCGGGCCATAGAGAAGGTTAGTGCCGTTAAAGAGCGGCCGTGGGATAAAATTGTGGGTCGTGTCAGAACGATGCAAAAATTCTGCCGCCCTATTTTCGCAATCAACAAACCTACGACTTTCGGAATTAAGTTTGTGGCTACCATTCCGGAGCGTTTCCGCAACATTATTTGATATTTGAGCCAACCCGAGAAATGAAAAATATTGCAGTCATTTTTGCCGGAGGCACCGGCAGCCGCATGAACACCGTCTCAAAACCGAAGCAATTCCTGGAGTTGCGCGGCAAACCGGTGATTGTCTACACTCTCGAACTCTTTGACAACCACCCTCAAATCGATGGTATCGTAGTGGTTTGCCTGGCTGATTGGATTCCATTCCTTGAGAAGCAACTCAAGAAGTTTGAGATTACAAAGGTTGGCGCGGTAGTGCCTGGCGGAGCTACCGGACAGGAGAGCATCTACAATGGCCTTTGCGCCGCTCGCCGGGTCTACGGCGATGATTGCAATGTGCTCATCCACGACGGAGTCAGACCGCTGATTACCGAAAAAACCATTACCGACAACATCGAGGCTGTCAACGAGTTCGGTAGCTCCGTCACCTGCGTTAAAGCTATCGAGACTTTTGTGGTTAAGCACCCCGACGGCGCTCTGGAAATACCGCCCCGGGCCGACTCCTTGATTGCACGCGCTCCGCAAACATTTCGACTCCCCGACATTTTGGCCGCTCACGAGCGAGCTCGCATGGAGGGGCGCAACGACTTTATCGACTCCTGCACCATGATGACTCATTATGGCCACGCCATTCACCCCGTCATAGGCCCCGACGAGAATATCAAAATCACCACTCCCACTGACTTTTTTATTTTCCGCGCCATGATTGAGGTGCATGAAAATCAACAGGTATTCGGCTTTTAAATGGAACTCAGCGTTACTCTTCAGGAAGATATCGACAGCTTTTCGCTCACTCCTGACCAGATTGAAAAGCTCGGTGGCAGCCGGGTTGTTGTGACCGGGGCCACCGGCCTGATAGGCTCGATGGTGGTTAGATGCCTGGCAGCTCAAAACTGCGGCATCAGGCTGATTGCTCTCGTGCGCAATCGCCTGAAAGCTGAAGCAATGTTTGCCGACCTGGGCGATAAAGTTTTGATTGAAGATGCTGACATTTGTCAGTATTTTGACGGCTCTCCTTTAATGGCCGACTACATTATCCACTGCGCAAGCCCTACCAACGGACGCTATATCTCCGACCATCCCGCCCAAACGTATTTGCTCGCCATAACCACCATGCGCGCAATCTTGGAGTATGCCCGCCGAAATCGTGTAAAGGGCGTTGTTTACCTCTCGTCGATTGAAGTTTGTGGCCAAATCTTCGACAGCGACCCGGTCGATGAAACCCGCATCGGCGCGATTGACCGGCAGTCGCCCCGAAGTAGCTATGCCCTGGGCAAATTGGCCGCCGAATATATGGCCTTTTGCTACGCCCGCGAATATGGTGTGCCCGCCACTGTAGCTCGCTTGACCCAGACATTCGGTGCAGGGATCGCCCCTGATGATAACCGCGTTTTCGCTCAATTCGCGCGCAGTGCAATCGAGGGACGCGATATTCGGCTCCACACCGAGGGGCGCTCGGCCAAGCCCTATTGCTACACCGTCGATTGTGTGTCGGCCCTGATATATATATTATTGAAAGGACAGCCGGGCGAAGTCTACAACGTGGCCACCCCCGGCTCCTATGTGACAGTCCGCCGGTTAGGCGAAATGTTTTGCGAAATCTTCAACCCTCAGGGGAAAGTGGTTGTTGTGCCGGTTGAAAATGCTGCCTACGCCCCCGACACCACCGTCAACCTCGCCCCCGACAAGCTCCTTGCCCTCGGCTGGCGACCTCGGGTCGCTCTCCCCGATATGCTCCGGCGCCTCGTCCGCTACCTTCGGGAGGTCAGTAATTCCAAAAAATAATCGTAACTTTGCGGAAATCTTAACATCCTTTCTGAAATGGAAAATAAAACCGAACTTACCCTCAAAGAGAAGCACGGCATTATTCTCGAGATAATGAAAGATATCGACCGTTTTTGCCGCGAAAACAACATACCCTACACCCTGTCGAGCGGCACCTTGTTAGGGGCTGTGCGTCACGGCGGGTTTATTCCTTGGGACGACGATGCCGACATATTTATGCTACGCGAGGATTTCGACAGATTTATCCACTCATATAAGAGCGATAAATATAAGCTCGTTTACAACTTTAACCCGGAGGAGAAAATCAGCCCTTCAGGCATAGCTAAGGTAGCCGACGTTGAAACATGGTCGCGTGACTCTACCGGCGTGCTTAGCTTTGGTGTCTGGGTGGATGTGTTCCCCCTCGAAGCCGTTCCCGAAGACCCTGAAGAGTGCAGGAAATTCATGCATAGCATTATGAGTGTCAACAACCGGATATATCATCGCCGTCGCCATGACTTTATCTCAATTATCAAGTCCTACCGCCATTCATTCGGTTGGTGGATGAATAAACTCGATTCAATTGTCCACAACAATCCTCATCAGGCGAGCGGATTGGTGGCTCATGCCGTTGGCGCCGACAATTATCGCACCGTCATCCCCCGCAAATGGTTTGACAACTTGGGTAAAATTAAATTTGAGGATTATGAATTTATGGCTTTCAGCGATCCTGATGCCTACCTCAAAATTGTATATGGCCCCGATTATATGACGCCTAAACAATGGTCCCACAACGTTAAAATCTTTAAGAAATGAGTAGCACGATAAGTCGCTCGCTTGGGCGAATAAAGCAGCAATTGCATCTGATAACCCTTGGCCACGTGCTTAACCCCTTTTGGGACGGCCGTCTGAATCGCCGTCGCCGTCGCTATCAAGCCACCCGTTCGGCTGCTATGGGCTATCTCCGCCGCTACGCACCTGAGGTGAGCAAGCTGAAACCGGAGCCGATGGCAGGCGGCAATGAGCCCGAGCGCGCCTTTACCATTTGGTTTCAGGGCGAAGATAATGCTCCCGAGCTGGTCAAAGCCTGCTTTCGGAGTATGCGCCGTCACCTCAAGCAAGAGCTCGTGGTTCTCGATGAAAACACCCTCTTCGATTGGATTACTCTCCCCGATTTCATTGTCAGGAAATGGAAAGAGGGCAAAATCCCCCATACTCAATTCAGCGACATCTGTCGTATAGAGCTTCTTTATGAACATGGGGGTGTATGGCTTGACGCAACCGACTATGTTACCGCCCCGATTCCTCAATACATTATGGATGAAGATTTCTTCCTCTTTATGGCCGGAAGTAAAATCCGAGGCTCTTATGCCCTTATCCAAAGCTGTTTTATTCGCGGTAAGAAAGGCAATGAACTGCTGAGCATCTGGCGGGCAGCAAATAATATCTATTGGAAAGATGAAAACAGCAAAATCAACTATTTCATCCACCATCTGCTTTTGAATCTCGCTGTGGACAACAATGCCGATGCTGCCGAGCTATTTGCCCGAATGCCTAAGGTTGATCAGGACCCAACCCATGCTCTCTGGGGCGACCACGCAACCGATACCTACTCTCCCCAACTCTTCGATGAGCTCACTCGCGATTCCTTCTTCCAGAAAACCAATTATAAGGATAGCCGGTTAGCCTCTGCGGCTCCCGACTCTATTGCTCAATTCATTCTGAAATCTTGATTATTTGATGGGAAAACACGCTTATCTCATTCTCGCCCACAAAAATTTCAACCAGCTTCGCAAGTTGATTGAACTGCTCGACCATCCCCGCAACGACATTTACGTTCACGTCGATGGGAAGGCCTCTGACTTCAATCCGGCTGATTTCGATGGCGCTCCCCGTTATTCGCGGTTGCGTTTCCTCCCCGAGCGGCTTAAAGTCAACTGGGGCGGTGTGAGCATAATGCGCGCCGAATTGGCTCTGCTCAAAGAGGCGACAACTACTGATAGCTACGACTACTATCATCTTCTCTCGGGCCTTGATATGCCCATTAAATCCCAAGACGAAATTCACCGCTTTTTCGACTCCCACCAAGGTAAGGAATTCCTTAACTTATGGGAATTTAAGAAATCTACCTTTTCGCGATTTCGCTACTATAGCGTCTTTCCCGAAGGGGAGCTCCGCTTCGCAACCCGCATAGTCAACCACATAGTCAAAGGGCTGCAGATGGCAGTGGGTTTCCGTATTAACCGAAATGTTGATTTCCACTTCGGCTCGCAATGGTTCAGCATCACCGACCCGTTGGCCCGCTACGTGGTCAGTCACGAAGATTGGCTTGAGAAAGTGTTTCGCCACACAACCACGTGTGATGAAATTTTTCTCCCCACGCTCGTCATGAACTCTCCCTTTAAAGACAACCTTTTTGTGACGCAAAAAGTGAAAAATCAGCAGGAAATCAATCTCGGCAATATGCGGTTGATTGACTGGACCCGCGGCGAGAGTATTCGTCATCCCTGGGTGTTCCGGGCCGATGATATGCCGATGCTTGAAAAAGCCGAACACCTTTGGGCTCGCAAATTTGATGAAAACGTCGATGCTGTGATTATCGACAAATTATACAGCAAATTGAAATGAAATACAAAATAGTCTACGGTTTGCTTAAGCTGGCGGCCATGTTGCCACTATGCGTACTTTATCGCATCAGCGACCTTGCCGGCTTCATTCTCTACCACATCGCTAAATATCGCCTTAAGGTTGTGCGCCAAAACCTCGAAATGGCCTTCCCTGAGATGCCCGAAAAAGAGCGCCGGCGCATTGAGCGTAAATTCTATCGCCACCTCTGCGACATCTTCATTGAAACCGCCAAGCTTGCCCATGTAAGCAATAGCCGGATGCTTCGCCGAGTCAACGTTGAGGGTGCCGAATTTGTCAACGACGCAGTCGCCCGTGGCAAATCCGTCACTATGATGCTCGGCCACTTCGGCAACTGGGAGTGGGTCACCGTAGCCGCCCTGAAATTCAACCCTGAGGCAATTTCGTGTGAGATATACCATCCCCTGCGCGACAAGATGATGGACCGCCTGATGCTTAAACTTCGCAGCCGCTTCGGCACTGAAAACATTCCTATGGCGAAAACCTTTCGCCGACTCGTGGAGCTCAACAAGAGCGGACGCACCTTTGTTTGCGGGTTCATTGCCGACCAGCGTCCATTTACCCCTGTCTTGAAGCATTGGACTGACTTTCTGGGTATTGACACCGCCTACGTTGATGGCGGAGAAGTTATCGGCACCCGGCTCGACACTGAATTTGTCTATGCCGAGATGATGCCGCGCAAGCGCGGTCACTACGACCTCCGCATCACCCCCCTTCTTCCCTTGACCGATGGCGAGCCTAACCCTTACACCCGAGCCTATCTTCAACGCCTTGAATCGAGCATACGCCAATGTCCCTGGGCGTGGCTCTGGAGCCACAACCGCTGGAAACGTAAGCGCAACCAATAGCGCCTGCCACGATAAAGACCCGGTTCCCCAATATTTGTTAATGCTGAGGACGCATATCACCGAGAGATTTTTGTCTTGTGATGAAGGAGCGTAGCCGTAGCTACGTGACTGAAG